>JASJCF010000034.1 GCA_030066265.1 Acidimicrobiia bacterium
TCGCCCAACCGGGCGGCCCTTCTGCATATGGGTGAATGGACCGGCACCCCAGGCATTCTTGCGTCCCTCCATCCCATATCCGGGCCATATGGACGCAAGAATCCTCAGTCGTCCCGGTTGTAGGTGGCCAAGAACCGGTTCAGCTGGTCCTGGGTCGGGTGACCCCACCCGAGACAGAATGGATGGCCGGCGGGATCTGCGTACACGCGATGCCCTTCGGCGGATTCGGGATCCGGAGCATCCTGCAGGAGTCGTGCGCCGAGCTCGATGGCGCGACGATGCGCCGCTGCAGGATCGGTCACGTGGAAGTCGACGTGGACTTGCTGCGGTTGCCCGTGAGGCCAGTCCGGTGGAACGTGGTCCGGTGCCCGTTGCACGCCGATGAGCCAGTTCCCCTCGTTGTCGATGACGCAGTGGAACTGCGGATCCTCGTCGACGACGATCCCGTCCAGCATGGCAGCCCAGAACGCACTCTCTGCCTCGACGTCTGCAGCATCGAACACCACGACATGGCGGAACCGGTCCATGGTCGCAATCTTACGAGACGGGGCGCAGGCGGACATTGCGCGTGACGTGTGCACGGCCTTGCGCCTCCGGGTAGGTTCCGGTCCGAGCGGGAGGCAGACACGATGAGACCAGTTGTTCATCTCGAGCTTCGCGGGTTGGACGCTTCAACGCTCAGGGACTTCTACCGCGAGGTGTTCGGCTGGGAACGAAACGATGCGATGTCGATTGATGACTACTCGGTTGCCGAGATCGGAACCGGTGCACTGACCGTGGGGATCGGGCCGGTTCCAGAGTGGTCAGCTCGGTCCGCCAAGTTCTACATCCAGGTCGACGACATCGACGAGACCATGGCGAAGATCGTTGCGCTCGGTGGCAAGGCCGTGATGCCCAGGACGGTGGGGCCCGAGTTTGGCGCCGAGCACATCCTCATCTTCACCACCTTCCTCGACCCGGCAGGGAATGCAGTGGGGCTGGTCGAAACTCCCAAGCCCTGACTTCGCCTCGACAACGGCGTAGGCGAATGGCTTGCGGAGTCGCGGGTCCACCGAGCGGGTTTGGCCGTCACCAGCCTTGGCTAGGTTCGCATCTGTGAATGAGCCCCTGTCGTTGGTCGTGAGCCTTCCCGACGGGATGGATCTGTTCGATCCCGGACCCGAGGAGACGGCCAAGCGGGACGTGCGCCTGGTCTCGGAGTGGGACACCGACACCGGAGGCGTGGTTGGCTGGTCGTCAGGCGGATGGGAAGCGCTGCGCCTTGCGACGATGCATACCGACCTGCCGAGACTCGTCATCGTGTCACTCCCCTTCCCCGATGAGATGCCATCGAAGTTCGACCCTGATGCCGTCATGGCGAAGACGCTTCTCATCTACGGCTCTGCGGACTCGCTGACGGGCAATCGTCACGGAACCCAATGGCAGCGAGCCCTTTCCGATGCACGACTCGAAATGAGTCCAGGAGGCGGCCACGACCTGCTGGTCCCGGCGTGGAAGCGCATCCTCTCGTTCCTCGCGCCCCGCAGGACGGCGGGGTAACGGGGTGCCGAGCCCCACGAGGGCGGACCCGCGCCGCCGATGAGGCTATCTGGGCGGCATCCGGAGGGCGCCATCCATGCGGATGGTCTCGCCGTTGAGGTAGCCGTTCTGGATGATCGCAAGGACGAGCTGTGCGAAGTCGTCTGGCACGCCGAGCCGCTTGGGGAATGGCACACCGGCAGCCAACGCTTCTCGCATGTCGTCGTCAACCGATCCGAGCAACGGTGTGTCGATGATGCCGGGCGCAATGGTGTTCACCCGAATGCCCACCGTCGCCAGATCGCGTGCCATGGGGAGCGTGAGGGCGACCACCCCGCCCTTCGACGCTGAGTACGCCGTCTGGCCGATCTGCCCTTCGAACGCTGCAATCGACGCCGTGTTGACGATCACGCCACGCTCGCCGTCGTCGAGCGGATCGGTCTTCGCCATGGCGGCGGCTGCCTGCGAGGCGACCGCATAGGTGCCCACCAGGTTGACGCGCACCACTCGCTCGAAGGCACTCAGTTCAGCCGGCTCCCCATCTCGATCGACCGTCCGCGCACCGATCCCGATCCCGGCGCAATTGACGGCGATGCGAAACGGATCGCCACCATCGGCAGCGTGGGCGACAGCCGCAGCGACCTGCTCCGAGTTCGTCACGTCCGCCGCAACGAAGGTGCATCGGTCTCCGAGCCGCTCGCTGACGCTCCGCCCGGCCTCTTCGTCTCGGTCGACGAGGACGACGGTGGCTCCGCCACCAACGAGGGTGGAGGCCGTTGCTGCTCCGAGACCCGATCCGCCCCCCGTGACCAGCGCAGTGGTTCCGTTGATGTCCATGCCGGTCATGGTATCCGAGTGGCACCCCGCACCCATTTCCGTCGATCGCTACCCTCACCCGCCATGGACACCGCCCACATCGACCGGGACCTCGCCGCTCTGAGCGCCAACAAGCAGACCTGGGCATCACTTCCCATTGCGGACAAGGTCACCTACCTGCACCACATCCGGGAGGCGACGGGACGCGTTGCCCGGCCATGGGTCGAAGCGGCGGTGAAGGCCAAGGGTCTGTCGATGGATGATCCTCTCGCTGGTGAGGAGTGGACCAGCGGGCCATTCGCCGTTCTGACGATGCTCGACGCCCTCGTCGACACGTTCGAGCGGCTGGCCGCCGCTACTCCCCTACTCGACGGATACGTGACCCGGACCACCGATTCGGGGCAGATCGCCGTGGAGGTGTTCCCTTCGAGCCTCGACGACAAGCTCATGTTCTCCGGATACTCCGCCGAGGTGTGGATGGAGCCCGGCGTGACTCCCGACAGCCTCGACGAGACGGTCGCCGGGCTCTACCGGAACCGGGAGACCGAAGGCATGGTCCAGGTCGTACTGGCTGCCGGCAACATCGCGTCGATCGCTCCGCTCGACGTGATCCATGCGATGTTCAACGAGGACCGAGTCGTGGTCATGAAGATGAACCCGGTGAACGACTATCTCGGCGAGTTCATGGAGGCGATCTTCGCCGAGCTCATCGCAGACGGGTACATGGCCGTTGCGTACGGCGGTGTCGATGTCGGCGTGTACTTGACCACGCACGAGGCCGTCGACTCCATCCACATCACAGGCAGCGCACACACGCACGATGCGATCGTCTTCGGCAACGGCGAGGAGGGTGCTGCGAACAAGGCTGCGGGGCGCCGGGTCAACGAGCGTCCGATCGGGTCGGAACTGGGAGGTGTCTCGCCGATCATCGTCGTGCCGGGCCCCTGGTCTGCTCGTGACGTCCGCTTCCAGGCGGAGGAGATCGTCAGCCAGAAGATGCACAACGGCGGCTTCAACTGCGTCGCCGCGCAGATCCTCGTCGTGCCCGAGGGCTGGGACCGAACACCGGAGCTGCTGGCAGAGATCCGGAAGCTGCTCGGTGAGATCGATGATCGGCATCCGTACTACCCGGGCACCCTCGAGCGATGCGCTGCGGCGATCGATCGACCGCGCGGCGTCGAGATCTACGGAGACGGCCATCCCAGGTACCTGCTGCCACATCTCGATCCGAACGATGCCGACGAGGTGATGTTCTCCACGGAGGTCTTCGGTCCTGTCCTCGGGGTCGTGTCGATCGAGGCTCCCGACGTCGCCTCCTACCTGATCAAATCGGTGCGATTCTCCAACGAGCGCCTGTACGGGACGCTCGGTGCCAACATCCTGATCCACCCCCGAACGGCGAAGGCCCACCGGAGCGCCCTCGATCGTGCCATCACGGACCTCGAGTACGGGACGATCGCCGTCAACACCTGGACGGGCGCCGCTTACTTCATGCCGAAGTGCGCATGGGGTGCATTCCCGGGTCACACCGCAGAGGACATCCAGTCCGGATCCGGATTCGTGCACAACGCTCTGCTGTTCGATCGTGCACAGAAGTCGATCGTCTCCGGCCCCTTTGCGCCAGCTGAGCGGGCATGGATGAAGGGCGAGTTCCACGGCGCCACGAAGCCGGTGTACTTCGTGAGCAACCGACGTGCTCATGAGATCGGCGAGCGTGTCATCTCCTACACGATGGAGAAGCGACCAGCCGATCTCGCCCGGATGGCGTCAGCCGCTGTCCGGGGTTGAGCGCTCCACCCCCACATCGTCGAGCTCGCTGACGATGTCGCCGATAGGGAGCCCCATGACGTTGGATCGTGGTCCGGTCACCGACGAGATCAAGCGCCCACGGTCGGCCTGGATGGCATAGGCACCGGCCTTGTCGAGCGGCTGGACGTCGCTGATGTAGGCATGGACGTCCTCGTCGGTCAGCGGGTGAAATCGCACGTGGGACTCGGCGACGCCGAATCGCTCCTGCTCACCCACCACGAGCGTCCAGCCGGTCAACACCTGGTGGGTTCTCCCGGCAAGCCGGGACAGCATCCTGGCCGCATCTGCCTCATCGGTGGGCTTGCCCATGATCTCGCCGTCCAACACGACCACGGTATCGGCTGCGAGCACGACTTCGTCGACTCCGGCCTCCACCGCCCGTGCCTTGGCCTCGGACAGGCGCAGCACCATCTCAGCGGCTTCCTCTCCCGCTCCCGGAGTCTCGTCGACGTCGGGTACATCGACACGGAAGGTGTACCCCGCGGCAGACAGGAGAAGCGAGCGCCTGGGTGAACCGGAAGCAAGGACGAGATTCGGCATCGTGAATCGTGTGTGCCGAACGCTCAAAACAGGGCGAGCGTCTCGGGGGCGGGTCGGCACTCGGGTACCCCTGTCCACACGAGTGCCGGCATGAAGGCCCACGTCTTGCGGTGCAGGGTGGAGGGACCAATCGCCTGGAGCGCAGCCCGATGCCGAGGACACGGATAGCCCTTGTTCGACTCGAACGAGTACCACGGATACGCATCTGCGTGGCCACGCATGATCCGATCTCGAGTCACCTTTGCGAGGATCGATGCTGCCGCGATGCTGAGCGATGTGGCATCGCCCCTCACGAGGGTGGTCGTGTTCCCCCGCCCGACGAAGTCCCACTTTCCGTCGACGAGCACGTGTTCGACCTCCACTCCGAGGCCATCGAGAGCCCGATCGGTCGCAAGCCGCTGCGCTTCGGACATCCCGAGCGCATCGCATTCGTGCGCGGTGGCGTGCCCGACGGCCCACCGTTCCACCCATCCGGCGATCCGATCGAACATCGCTTCTCGTTCGCCTTCGGTGAGTTGCTTCGAGTCCCGTACCTTGTAGATCCTCGAATCTCTGGGGATCACCGCAGCACCCACGGTGAGCGGTCCTGCCCACGATCCCCTGCCGACTTCGTCGACGCCCACGACCGCCTGGAGGCCCGCATCCCACAGAGTTCGCTCGGCGGCAACACCGGGAGCCTTGGTGCGGAGGGACGGCCGGAGACGCGGGACGGTGGTGGTCACGGTGGCGAGGTTACTGCGCCCTTCCGGCTCGATGGGTGACCCCCGTTTCGCTGATCGCAAGGCTCGATTGGTTTGCCGGTCGCCAGGCTCAATTGGTGGAAGGCCGTTGCGTGTACGTGCTGTGGAACGGGATGGTCCCGGGAGCCTGGGCCACCATCCGTTCCCATACGGTCTCGGTGTCGTCGGTGAAGATCACCCCTCGGTCTGCGGGCACCACCCACCAGGCTCCCTCAGCGAGCTCCGCTTCGAGCTGACCAGGCTCCCACCCCGCATACCCCGCATAGACCCGAAGGTCTTGGAGGTCGTCCGGAGCCGTTGTCGGGTCGACGATCCCGATGTCGCCGAGATGCGCTGGACGGATGAAGTCAGCCGTCATCGAACGGGCGAGCACGATGGCCGTGTCCGTGTCGACGGGACCGCCGATGTGGATCAGCCCCGGAGACGAGGCACGATCGGCGACCTCAGGAATGTGGTCTGCCACCGGGATGTCGGTTCGCAGGTTCAAGACGATCCCGATCGCTCCGTCCTCGTCATGCTCGAGCATCAGCACGACCGAACGATCGAAGGGAGGTCCCCCGACCAGAGGCGTCGCCACGAGGAACATGCCAGCGGTTGGCTCGTCTGGCGAGCTCATGCCTGCCTCGAGATCGTCATGCCGTCCTCCGCAACGACGAACCCCGCCGCAACGGCTCTCCTGAAGAGCCGTGAGGAGCGGTCGTTGAGCGGATTGGAGTGATTGATGTGGCCGAGCAGCATCATCGTGCGAGCAGACAGATGACCGAATCGGGCGATGGTCTCCTCGACGAAGGGATGAGGAATGGACGACATGTCCCTGCCCGGGAGCTCGTCGGGCGAACCGAACGTCGCATCGAGAAGGCACAGCTCGTGGGACGAGAGGACCCGTTCCGCTTGGGGCCACTCGTCCCAGGCGTCGATGTCCGGCAGGTACAGGAGCCAGGGGCGTTCATCGACCGCAATGGAGAACGCGCTGGCATCGCTCAACTCTGCCCGATGCGGCACCGGTATGCGGCGGACCGAGAGGCGACCGAGATGGACGACATCGTCCATGGGGTGCGCACGGAGGTTCCCACGACGGAACAAGCTCGCCCAGGGTTCGTTCGTCTCCAAGACCTCGACCACGGATGGGCTGCCGTAGAGCGGAATCTGGTTGGTGTTGGCTGCTTCTCTGCCGAAGTGCGCCAGGCCGGTGTAGTGACCCATGTGGCAGTGGGTGATGAACACCGCATCGACCAGCAGCTCGCTCCGGTCGACCGTTGGAAGGAGCTGGAACTGGATCCGGAGATCCGGGCTGGCGTCGAACAGGAGGCGGACATCGTCGGCGAGCACAGCGATGCTCGAGGCAGTTCGCGACGTGGTCGGAGCTGCCGAGCCGACTTGCGGTGTCCCACCGTCCTGACCCGAGCCGAGCACGACGAGCTGGAGCTGCATGGGACTATTGTCGCAGGAGGGGCGAGAGAAGGGACAACCATGCTGCTGGCCAGTGAGTCGTTCACCGATGGAGGGCCCATCCCCGCCCGATGTGGCCTTGCGGTCCCGTCCGATCCAGGACCGGTCTCGCTCAGCGAGAACCGCAGCCCGCACCTGCGATGGGCAGAGGTGCCGGCCGGGACACGATCATTCGTGATCACGTGCATCGACCGGGACTGTCCGAGTGCTCCCGACGATGTGAATCAGTCCGATCGTCTCGTGCCTGCCGACCTACCGCGGGTCGACTTCGTCCACTGGCTACTCGCCGACGTTCCAGCGGATACGACGGAGTTCCACGAGGGCGAGCACAGCGTCGAGGTCACTCCGCACGGCAAGCCCGCGGACGGGGCGCGGGTCGGCGTCCACGGCATGAACGACTACACGATGTGGTTCGCGGACGATCCCGACATGGCGGGTACCTGGTGCGGGTACGACGGCCCGGCTCCGCCGTGGAACGAGTCGATCCTGCACCGGTACACCTTCACCGTCTCGGCACTCGATGTGGAGTCGCTCGGGCTGGAGCCGGGTTTCGCCAGGGATGCCCTCGACGCCGCCATGGAAGGCCGCGTCCTCGCATCGGCGTCGATCATGGGAACGTACGCGACGAATCCGGATCTGGAGTAGCTCGCTCCGACTCGCTGCGGCCGCGCCGAGCTCAGCCCAAGTGGCGATCGATCCAGTCGGTGACGTCCCCGAGCACCTGCGCGCCCTCGGGTTCGTTGTGGAGCTCGTGGCGGACCCCCGGGTAGACCCGGCGGGTCACGCTGTCTGAACGGGCGAGCCCGGCGGAGGCGGCCGGTTCGACCAGTTCGTCATCGGCGCCGTGGATCACGAGGGTCGGAACCGAGATCTCGCCGTGATGGCCGGAGAGTGCGTCCTGCTCGTTGAACGCAGCCTTGCCGAAGCGGGTCGTCGCCTTCGTCTGGACGAGCGGGTCCGAGAAGTACGCCTCACCCACGGCAGGGTCTCGCGACAGCTGGTCGCCCGTGATCTTGTTCTCGATCGACATGGTGGGGGTCACCCGCCCGAGTACGGACGCTGCGATCTTCAGCACGTTGTCGACGCTGCGGGTGGCGACCATCGCAGGTGCGCTCAAGACGGCGAGATTCGGCGTGGGGACGTAGTCGTTGATCAGGTAGCCGGCGGACTGGAGACCGCCCAGCGAATGCCCGTACAGCACCCACGGCCGTCCCGATGTCGCAACGGTCGCCGTGGCAACCGCAGCGATGTCGCGGTACAGGTCGGCGAACTCCTCGACGTCGACGCGATCTCCCCCACTCGCGCCGTGCCCCCTGAGGTCGTAGCTGTACACGCTGGCGCCATTGCGATTGAAGTGCTCCGCAGGTCCGTCCCATCGGCCACAGTGCTCACCGAGGCCATGCACGATCAGCACCTCGTAGCGCGGGTTGTCGATCTCCCAACGGCGCGTGAAGAGCTCCACGCCGTCAGATGCCGTGAGCGTGTCGGTGATGGCGGTCATACGTCGATCCTTCCTGCCGCCGCCATGGCGGCCCCAACGATCCCCGCGTTGTTGCGGAGCTCGGCGGGGACCACGTCGGCCTTGGTGTCGAAGAGGTGGGAGAAGTCATCGAATCGCTTCGAGATGCCTCCGCCGAACACGATCGTCTGCGGGGAGAAGATGCGATCGATGTGCTGGAGGAACTCGTTCACGCGGCTGGCCCACCACCCCACGTCCATGTGGTCGCGTTCGACGAGCCGGGCTGCGGCGTAGTCCTCGGCCTCCATGCCACGGAACTCGAGATGCCCGAATTCGGTGTTGGGAGACAGCACCTCGTCCACCAGCAGTGCCGAACCGATCCCCGTGCCGAAGGTCAGCAAGATGCACACGCCTGCGTGATCTCTCGCCGCCCCGTAGTGCGCCTCGGCCATGCCTGCGGCGTCGGCGTCGTTGAGGACGACCACGTCGACGCCGAGTGCGTCCTCGAAGGCCTGCTCCGCCGGGAAGCCGATCCACCCATCATCGATGTTGGCAGCGCTGTGGACGACCCCACCGATCACGACACTGGGCACCGTGACGCCCACGGGGCCGGTCCATCCGTGATGATCGACGACTTCCTTCACGACCTCGATGACCGCTTGTGGCGTCGACGGCCGAGGAGTCTTGATCCGGCGACGCTTGGCGGTGAGTTCACCGGTGTCGAGGTCGACGGGTGCCCCCTTGACGCCCGATCCGCCGATGTCGATTCCCATCGCTTGCACGTCGTTGCTCCTTCCCCACGCTCGGTTGTGGGTGCAGTTCTGGCCCACAGCATATGCGGTGGCGCGCCCATGAGCCTGGCGCAGGGAGCGCGCCGCCGATGATCAGCGTTCGAGAAAGGGCAGTTCGACGATCTCGACAGGCACCTGCCGACCTCGAATCTGGACGGATGCGGTGTCCCCGGGATGGGGCGGCGGCGCCACGTAGCCCATCCCGATTCCATGATGCAGGCTCGGGGAGTAGTTCCCGGAGGTCACGGTGCCGCCCCCGTCATCGGTGGTGATGTCGTAGCCGGGACGCGGGATGGCTCTGCCCTCGGTCGTGAAGGCGACCAACGCTCTGGCTACGCCCGACCGCTGGGCCTCGAGCGATGTCTTCCCGACGAAATCGTGATCCCACGAGACCACCCAGCCGAGACCGGCCTCGAGCGGCGTCGTCCCCTCGTCGAGGTCCTGACCCCACAGCGGATATCCCATCTCCAGCCGCAACGTGTCGCGAGCACCCAGACCGCACGGGACGGCGCCGGCCTCCACGATGGCGTTCCAGAGATCGGCTGCCTGTGCGGTTGGCACGCAGATCTCGGCGCCTCGCTCACCCGTGTAGCCCGTTCCTGCCGCCCACACATCGACGCCATCGAACGCCGTTTCGACAACGCGGAACCGACCGGGAACGTCAGCGAGAACGTCCGCGAGGATCGATGGCGCCTCGGGACCCTGGACTGCAAAGAGAGACGTTGTTGCACGGATGTCGGAGACAGAGACTCCAGCGGGCGTCGCAGCAGCGAAGCGATCCTCGATCTCCGCCGAGTTCGTGCCGTTCGGCATGATCCACAACCGCTCCTGATCGAGCCACCACACGATGATGTCGTCTTCGACGCCACCCCGATCGTTGAGGGCCATCGTGTACTGCGCCCGCCCGGGTGCGACCTTCGTGATGTCATTGCACAGCTGAGCCCGCACGAGGTCGACTGCTCCCGACCCGACGACCTCGAAGCGCCCGAGGTGCGACACGTCGAACACCCCGGCAGCCGTTCGCACCGATTCATGCTCCTCGAGCACTCCGCTGTACTGCACGGGCATCGTCCAACCGCCGAAGTCGGTGAATCGGGCACCGGAAGACTCGTGGACGGCGTGAATCGCAGATCGTGGCATGACACCTCAGCTCAGTTCGTGGGCGGCGCCGATGCTAGTTCCGGATCAGACAGCGTCCTCGTCGAGCAGTTCATCGGCACGTCCGAGGTCGATGACGTTCGGAGGGCCGGGGATGCGGGTAGGGGCCGGGCTGTCGATCGAGGCGTCTGGCTCCTCGAGCCCGTACTTCACGAGCAGGTGCAGATAGTCGCGCTGATAGAAGACCTTGCAGTTGATTTCCGGGTGCCAGCGTCGGAGCTGCTTGACCTTGCGGTTCTTCTTGGTGACCAGCTTCTGACTCATCGTGGTGATCTCGATGTAGACGTTCTCGGCTGGGAGGTAGAAGTCGGGTCGGAAGTACTTCGTGGGCTGCCCGTCCTCGTCGAACTCGATGGCGAACGCGTGGGGTTCGTACTCCCAGTCGATGCCGTAGAAGTCCAAGAGTCGGGCGAACTCCCGTTCGCTGTTGTGCGCAAACTCGGTTTCGTCCGCCCGTGCCGGGCCGAAGAGCTCGTCGGTACTCAGCTTCCGGTCGCTTCCTTCGCGTCTGCGGAATCGGTCTCCGGTTCGATCTGGTCCGGGTAGAGGCGATGGATCTCACCCCACACCTCGTCATGGACCGGTCTCACGGCGATCCCGAAGACTCCTTGGCCTTTCTGCAGGAGATCAACGACCTCCTCGGGCGACGTTGCGGCGTAGATGGTGGTTCCGTCGGACAGTAGGGTGATGTCCTGCTCCCGCCAGTCCTCACCGACCTCCGCCTCGAGCTGATCGAACGCCTGACGGATCTTGTGGAGGCTGGTGCCAGCGTCCTTCAGGCGCTTCACCACGCGCAGGGTGACGATGTCTTGGAACGTGTAGAGCCGCTGGGTGCCGGATCCGGAAGCCTCTTGGAGCGATGGACCGAGGAGCCCGGTGCGATCCCAGTAGTCGAGCTGGCGGTAGCTGATGCCCACGACGCTGCAAACCTGCGGCGATCGATATCCCAATGCGATCCTGTTCTCCGTGTCCGTCATTCCTGCGTCTCCTCACCCAGTGGTTACGCCGCCGTAATTCCGCCCGCCGAACTACGCCCATGAAAGTTACGGTGGTCGCGCGCGCAAGTCAATGATTCGATCGCACCGTTGGCTGGCGAAGAGCGTCAGCCGGCTTCGAGGATGTGCTCGAGGCGATCCAGTTGCACCTCGGTGCCGATGCCGTAGACCGCATCCCCTGCGCGGAATGGTTGTGCAGGGTCGGGATTGATGCGCATCGGCTCACCTTCGCCCGTGACGCCGATCACCATCGCACCCGAGTCGCGCCGGAGGTGCAGCTCGGTGAGGGACTTGCCCACGACCTCGGATCGATCGCCGACGATGAATCGTTTGATGCGGAACTCGTTGGCGCTGTCGTGGACCACCGTCTCGATGAACTCAGCGAGGCCCGGCTGGGTGGCGAGGGCAGCCATCCTCGCCCCTCCCACCAGCTCAGGTGTCACCACCGCATCGGCACCGGCGAGGGTGAGCTTCTTCTCCGTTTCGGCGTCGATCGCGCGTGCGGTCACCGAGATGTCACTCCGAATCGCCTTGGCGGACAGCGTGATGACGAGGTTGTCGGAGGATCCCTCCACCGACGCGATGATCGATCGCGCACGTGCCAACCCGGCTTCGAGGAGGACCTCGTCGCGGGTGGCGTCTCCCTCGACCACAGGCAGCCCCGCATCGATCGCCTCCTGCAGGGGCAGGGGGCGGCTCTCGATCACGACCACCGGCACCCCGCCCGCGGTGAGGCGAGCAGCAGCCATCGATCCGACACGTCCATACCCGCAGACGATCACATGATCCGTGATGATGCGGACCTCTCGTCGCATTCTCCTCAGTCTCCGATAATCCGAGCCGATGACCGTCTCGAAACCGTACTCGACAAACGCCGTGAACGTGTAGATCGCCGCGCCCATCCCGGCGATCAGAACGATGACGAGCCAGAGCTGCTCCTTGCCGTCGAGCGGCTCGGCGAGGAAGGCGAAGCCCAGGGTCGTGATCGTGACGATCGTGAGATAGGCCGCGTCGCTGAGATTGAGGTCGCCGACCATCATGAAGCCGAGCGTTCCGATGACGATCACCAGGATGAGGGAGATGAGGCCCGCCTGGAGGTTCCGCGGTAGGTTCACTGGTCCCTTCCGGCGGCGAAGTCTCCGGGGTCGATCTCGTCGAGGAATTCGCGGAACTTCTCGATCTCGTCCTCGTCGGTCTGATCGCTGATCAACACGCCGGCCTCTTCGAGCAGCTCACGCTCGGCGAACAAGGGGGCATCGACCCTGACGGCGACCGACACGGCGTCCGAAGGTCGTGACGAGATGGTGTGACGGTCCTCGCCCACGGCGAGGACGAGATCGGCGAAGAAGGTGCCGCCTCGAAGCTCCGTGACAACCACTTCCTGGACCTCGGCTCCGAGCTCCTCGATGATCTGGGTGAGGAGGTCGTGCGTCATGGGGCGTTGGGGGGTGTACCCGTCTCGGGCAAGGGCGATGGAGGTCGCCTCCGGGGTGTTGATCCAGATCGGGAGGTATCGATCCCCCATCTGCTCCTTGAGAAGCAGAATCGGCGTGTTCGTGGGCAGTTCCACCCGAATGCCGATGAGATCGAGGGGAACACGATCACTCATGGCACCACCCTATCACCGGGTCGCTGGAGCCGAGCGGGCGCCATAGGCGATGCTCGCAAAGGCCTTTGGGTCCTCGGTGAAGTGCGCCATATCGAGCACGGCCCAGACGCTTCGCAGGTTTCGGTACCAACCCTCGTAGTCGAGGCCGTAGCCGAGCAGGTACTCGTCGCCGACCTCGAAACCCCGGTACTCGACGGCCACGTCGACGATGCGCCTCGGCACCTTGTCGAGGAGCGCGGCGGTCTTCACGGAGCGGGCGCCGTGGGCATCGAGCATCGTGCGGATCGTGTTGAGCGTCAGTCCCGTGTCCACGATGTCGAGGACCACGATGACATCCTTGCCCTCGAGCGGTTCGGCCACGTCGAGGGTGACTGACACCCGCCCATCTCGTCCGAATCTCGTGAGGGCGAGGAATTCCGCCGTGTACGTGAGCGGGAGGTGATCCATGAGGTCCTTCATGAACAAGAGGGAGCCCTTGAGGAGGCAGATGACCACCACATCGTCCTCGGGATGATCGGCTGCGATGTCCCGGGCCATCTCTGCGACCCTCCGTTGGATCGTGGACTCGTCGATCACCTCGACATAGCGATCACCCAAGTCACCCACCGGCGACCCCCGGCATCGCTTCTCGGATCCATCGCCCGATGATCTCGGCCTTGGGGAGATCCTCGAGCGCAGACGTCCTCCACCGACCGTCGTCGAGTGTCGCCATCGAGCGGAGGCGCCGCTCATGGCTCTCGGTGAGCTCGAGCGTGGACGCAACGGTCCCCCCACCGCCCTCCTCGGCGTAGAGGGGACGAAGCCACCGGTCCTGGATCGAGTATGTCCCATACGCCCACTCGACCATCTCGCGGGTATCGGCGAAGTGGTCGTCCGAGTGCATGACCACGCTGTAGATGGTCCGCCCTGCACGCTCGGTCACGCCAAGTAGGACCTTGTCCGCCCACGGCGTGTCTCCCGTCTTCAGCCCCACGTTGCCGGGGAAGGCTCCGAGCAGTTGGTTCGTGTTGGTGAACACTCGCTCCTTGCCGTTGGGATCCGGGGGCAGCGTCACCAGCTTGATCCGGGCGAGGCGGGCGATGTCTGGATACTCGTCAGCGGCGATGATGAGGGTCAGCAGATCACGCGCGGACGAGTAGTGGCCCTCGGCGTCGAGGCCCGCAGGATTCGCAAAGCTCGTCGACGTCATGCCGAGATCGGCAGCCTTCTGGTTCATCTGCGCCACAAAGGCATCGACGGAGCCGCCACCGACATGATGCGCAAGGGTCAGCGATGCGTCGTTGCCCGATCGCACCATCATGGCGATCATCAGATCACCGACGGTGAGCTGCTCGCCAGCTACGAGGCCAGCGGTGGATCCACGCGCTCGAGTGGCGAACTCGGGCACCGTCACGACGGTGGTGAGTTCCTCGTTCTCGAGGACGATCATCGACGTCATGACCTTCGTCACGGAGGCCATCGGAGCTTGGTCGTTGGCATTCCACGATGCGAGGACGACGTCCTGATCGGCGTCGTAGACGATCCAGCGTTCGGCAGTCAGCTTCGGCGGTTTGGTCGCGTCGAGGCTGACCGGCTGGGACGCCACAGGTGGCGCGAGCACGGACGTGATGAGTGCGAGAGAGGCGAACGCGGCGGCAAGCATCAGTGTTCGAGTAGCTTGCGAAGCCTACTGCGGACCATCGTTTCTTGAATGATGGCCGAGGCCTGCGAGGTGTCTGCGAGGATCTCGGCAGACTTGCGCTGGTTGTCCGGATTCCGATGGCGCAGGAGTGGCGCAGCGAGTTGACCGAGGAGATCGACCTGGCGCTCAGCGCTCAGCCGGAGCGGACGTAGGTGGCGCGGCTCGAGACCTCGATTGAGCAGCCGATGGACGGCTCGTGCGACCTGGAGGTCTGCGTCGGTGAACGACTGGCTCCCATCGGGGAGCTCGGTCGGCACGAGGATCCCCTCATCGACGACTTCTGCGAGCTGATCCCTGCTGAGGCCCGACGAGCGCGAGATCTCGGAGGTCGTGAGCGATACTCCCGACGTCGAGAAGTAGGCCTCGGGGGGCGGCCCGGTCTCCGGCGACACGGGCGACTCCTCACCATGCTCCCACGCCGTCAGCTTGGACTTGATGACCTTGAGCGGGAGGTAGTGATCCCGCTGCTCGGAGAGGATGTACTGGATGCGTTGCACATCGTCCTCAGTGAACATGCGGTAGCCGGAGGCCGACCGATCGGGCCGGACGAGTCCTTTGCTCTCGAGGAATCGGATCTTGGACACCGTCACGTCGGGGAACTCAGGGCGGAGGATGTTGATCACTTCGCCGATCGTGTGTGTTCGCCTCGACGGTGACCCGACAGCCCGCAGTTCAGCCATGTCGCTCAGCCGTGCCCTCGCGACACCCGCAGGTGGTACTTGCCGATCATCAGCTCGTCACCCTCGTTGAGCTGCCCGGCCTCGTAGCGGGTCCCGTTGACGTACGTCCCGTTCGTGGAGCCGAGATCCGTCATCGAGAGACCTGCGGCATCGACCGAGAACCGAGCGTGTTCGCGCGAGACCGTGACGTCTGGGAGGAAGATCTCGCAGTTCCCCGCTCGTCCTGCGACGGTGTTGCCGGGCCCCAGGACGTAGGTCAGCCCGGTCTGGGGGCCTCCCTCGATCGTCAGCGCCCACGCGAATGCTCCTGCGATGGTGGGCTGGGCATCGACGTCGGCCGCCTGGGTCGGATCCCACGTGACGGTGGGTTCGTGCTCGATCTCGATGTCGTCGTCTCGGGGCCGGTCATCGGTCATGTGACCATGCTACCCGCCAACCCTCAAGTCATGGTTGAACGTTGGGAGAACCCGCTTGCCTCAGTCGAGGGAGGCCTCGTAGGCCGCAGCATCCTTGAGGTTGTCCAGCTCATCGGGGTCCGATGCATCCAAGACGACGAACCAGCCGTCGCCGTACGGCGACGAGTTGACGAGCTCCGGCGTGTCTTCGAGGGCGGCGTTGGCCTCGACCACGGTGCCGGAAACGACGGCGTAGACATCCGACACGGACTTGGTCGACTCCACCTCGGCGAAGGCATCACCCTGGGCGACCGAAGTCCCGACGGCCGGCAGCTCGACGTACACGACGTCCCCGAGGGCGTCTTGTGCGTAGTCGGAGATGCCCATCCGCACCTTGCCGTCGGCTTCGAGCCGTGCCCACTCGTGGTTCTCGGCGTACTTCAGGTCGTCGGGATACTGCATGAATCCTCCGTCAGCTCGGTTTGCATCCTACCGGCGGCGCATGCAACGGTCTGCTCGTGGTCGGGGGCCCACTGCTGTGTGACGGCCGTGCGGGCGATTCAGGATTCGTCGCTCCCCTGCTGCTCGGCGATCGCCTGCCGCATGTCGCCGAAGTACTGGAATCCGACGTACCAGTAGATGGCCAGGCCCGGCACACCGACGAGATAGGCGATCCACACGATCCAATCGATGTCGAATCCCGCGCCGATGTAGAAGAACGTGATGGCGAAGTAGAGCAGCAGAGTGGCGAGCTTGCCGAGCCAGCGAACCTCGAGTTGGGTGACACCGTTGCGCCACCCGACGATCGCTCCGATCCCGATGAGGGCCTCCCGGATGATGAGCAGCCAGGCGAACCATGCGGGAAGCACACCGGTGATCAAACCGGCGACGACGGCGATGATGACCGCGAAGCGATCCGCGAGCGGATCGAGGAACTTGCCGACCTCGGTGACCTGGTTCAATCGCCGGGCCAGGTACCCATCCACCCAATCGGTGGCGCCGATCACACCGAGCAGGATGCCGGCCCATCCGTACTCCTCGATCACCACCAGCCAGATGAAGACGGGGATGAGGGCGAGGCGGAGCAGGGAGACGACGTTGGGAACGTTCCAGAGGTCCTTGAGCATCGAAGGGATCAGGCGATCTCAACCACCCGGAAACCGATCCGGGCCAACTCGCGCTCCTCGAGGGAAACGACGAAGGCGTACCCCTTTGCCTGCGCGAACGTGATGTTGTGAAACGGGCTCACGATGGGGACGACGCTCGCCGAGCCTGGAGGCAGGTTCGGAGGAGCCCCAACCCGCAGTCGCCCCTTCGCCTCGACACCGATTGCCGCACCGTCCTCATCGATCAGCTTGATTTCGAGTTCGAGATCGCGCTGGCGCTCGTCGGGATCCACCTCGGCGACCATCGCCAAGGTCAACGATCGGTGCACCGCCGGGAGCGAGCGGACCGAGATCGTGTCGAAACCACCGCCCAGGATGAACAGCTTCCCGTTCTGGAC
>JASJCF010000035.1 GCA_030066265.1 Acidimicrobiia bacterium
GAGGCCTGATGGGCGTCACGAACCCTGCGGATGCCGCACCGGGCACCATCCGTGGCGACTTCGGGCTCGAGATCACGAACAACGTGGTTCACGGTTCCGATTCTCCGGCGTCCGCAGACCGGGAGCTTTCGATCTTCTTCGGCTGACCGTGTTCTCCAGCCGATTGGCGCTTCGGAAGGTACACTTGGCGGCTCCACTCGGCAGGGAATCCGTGCGATGAACAGCCTCCTCTCATTTGCCGGTCGCGACATGGCCGTCGATCTCGGCACCGCGAACACGCTGGTGTTCGTGCGCGGGCAAGGCATCGTGCTCAACGAGCCGTCCGTGGTGGCCATCAACACCCGCGACAATCGCCCGCTCGAGGTGGGTATGGCAGCCAAGCGGATGATCGGCCGCACCCCCTCGTACATCCAGGCCATCCGACCCCTCCGCGACGGTGTCATCGCCGACTTCGACGTCACGGAGAAGATGCTCCGCTACTTCATCGACAAGGTGCACACCGGTCGATTCGCCGCACGACCCCGCATCGTGATCTGTGTCCCGTCCGGTATCACGGCGGTCGAGCGACGTGCTGTCGAGGAGGCCGCCTACCACGCCGGAGCACGGCGCGCATACACGATCGAGGAGCCGATGGCGGCTGCGATCGGCGTCGGATTGCCCGTTCACGAGCCAACCGGCTCGATGGTCGTGGACATCGGCGGTGGAACCACCGAGGTCGCCGTGATCTCCCTCGGAGGCATCGTGGTGTCCAAGTCGATCCGAATCGGCGGAGACGAGCTCGACGAGTCGGTCATCCAGTGGGTGAAGAAGGAGCACAGCCTGATGCTCGGTGAGCGCACGGCCGAGCAGGTGAAGATGGCGATCGGCTCTGCGTGGCCATATGCCGACGAGCCTGCTGCGGAGGTGCGCGGACGCGACCTCATCACCGGCCTCCCGAAGACGATCGTCCTCTCGAGCGCAGCCGTGCGCGAATCGATCGAGGAGCCGGTCGAAGCGGTCGTCGATGCGGTCAAGTACACCCTCGACAAGACACCGCCCGAGCTCGCGGCCGACATCATGGAACGAGGCATCGTGCTCACCGGCGGAGGCGCCTACCTCAAGGGTCTCGATGTGAGGCTGGCCCACGAGACGGGCATGCCGATCGTTACGGCCGATCAGCCTCTCCAGAGCGTCGTGCTCGGCTCGGGGGCGTGCCTCGAGGAGTTCGACGTCCTCCATGTCGTCCTCCAGTCGTCAGGTCGCGCCTAGGCAGCTGCGGAGCGACCGATCATGATCCCCCAATCGGGCCGCCGGATGAACCGGGTGACCATCCTGTTCCTCGCACTGATCACCATCGGCTTCATCATCGCGACCTTCGATGTCCGCTCCGAAGGTGACGGCGTCGGCGATGTGCTCCGTGAGGGGACGCAGTCCGTGTTCACCCCCGCTCAGAAGGCGGTCGACTGGGTCGTCACGCCGGTGGTGGGACTGGTCGATGGTGTCGCCAACCTGGCTGGCCTGCGCGACGAGAACGATCGCCTCGTCGACCGGGTGCGCGAGCTCGAGGCCCAGGTCCGCGCGACCGATGCTCTCGAGGAGCAGGTGGCCCAGCTCGAGCTGATCAACGGACTGGTGGTTCCCGAGGAGCTCTCCACGGTGACCGCCCGCATGTACTCGGGCGGCGTGAGCCCGTTCGACAACGTCCGCTTCATCGACAAGGGCGCCAATGACGGCGTGGTCGTCGGTCAGGCCGTTGTCGATGAAGACGGGCTCGTGGGTCGCGTCGACCTCGTTTCCGCAAACGATGCCCGCATCCGGCTCATCACCGATCCTCTCGTGAGCGTGGGCGTCAGAGTGCAATCGACGAACGAGACCGGGATCGCCACCGGCCGAGGAGACGGTCCGCTGCGCCTGGAGATGTTCCGAGCGAATGAGCCCGTCCAGGCCGGCGATCTCGTCGTGACCGACGGGTCTCGGTTCCCGCCGGGCCTGGTCGTCGGGACCGTCGCAACAACGGCTCAAGCAGAGGTCGGCTTCGTGCTGCGATCATCGGTGGATCCGGCCGCCAATCTCTCAGAAGTCGACTACGTGAGGGTGATCGTCGGCTTCTCGCCGGTCGATCCGTCTCTCGAGACGGGCGACACCACGGCCATCGCCAACCCAACCTCGACCACCACGACTCCGACCACCACGACGGTACCGGGTGACGGCTGATGCGCCGATCGCGCATCGTGATCTCGCTCGTCGCAGTGGTGATCGCGATCGTCCTCCAGACCACGGTCTTCGGAGCGGGGAGGATCGAACCCCTCGGGGTTGCTCCGGCCCTCGTGACCCTCGTGATCGTCGCCGTTGCGCCCTACGTCGAGGCGGAGATCACGATTCTCCTCGGCTTCACCGGCGGAATCCTGATGGATCTGATCGGCTCGGGCACGCTGGGCCTGTGGGCCATGTCCCTGACCATCGTCGCGTACATCGCTTCCCGGGTCTCGTATCGCTACAAGGACAGCGTTTGGCTGTCGCTCGCCGCTGTGTTCGTGTTGACGGTCCTCGGCCAATCCATATACGTGGTTCTCGGTACGCTCTTCGGTCAGGAGACGGCGACAGAACCGAACGTGGCGTCCAAGATCCTCCTCCCCGCGCTCTGGAACGTGATCCTTGGGTATCCCGTTCTGTGGCTGGCGCGAGTGGCGTTCCGAACCCGTGACAGGAGTTGGGTGGCATGAACAGCACGATGCGGCTCGGTGTCGTGGGCATCGTGTTCTTCGCGCTCTTGGGCTTGCTCACCCTGCGCTTGTGGACGATGCAGATCGGCGAGGTCGAGGCGTATGAGGAACGCGCCCTCTCGAACCAGTCGCGCGTGGTCGCAACGCCCGCACCGCGAGGAGACATCTACGACCGCAACGGGGTGAAGCTCGCAGGTACCCGATCCGCCCTGGCGGTCGTGGTCGACCTGCTGCTCGTCGAGGAGGAGGAGCGTGAGCTCCTCGCTCGCAACCTCGCAGCATTCCTCGACACACCCGCCTCGGAGATCCTCGATCAGTTCGCCAATGACAGTCAAGGTGGCCGCGTCACGGTGGCAGAGGACATCTCGGAGGTCGATGCGACGCTCATCGTCGAGCATCGCGAGGAGTTCCCCGGCGTCAGCGTCATTCCCCAGCCGGTTCGCACGTATCCCGAGGGGGAGTTGGCCGCACACGTGATCGGGTATATCGGGCGGCCGAACGAGGAAGACCTCGAACGCGAGGATGTGAAACCCACCGATGTGGTGGGTAAGGCCGGTGTCGAACGGTCCTACGACGCTCTGCTGCGTGGCTCCGAAGGGGCCATCGAGTATCGCGTCGACGCCAAGCGCAAGGTGCTGTCCCTGGCCGGGGAGACGGTACCCCAGGCAGGGGGAAGCCTCGTCCTCACCCTCGACTCTGCACTCCAGGAGCAACTGCAGGACTCGCTGAGGGACGGCCTCGTACAAGCCCGGAGGCTCGAGATGCGCGAACGTGCCGATTCGCTGGTCGAGCGGTCACGGTCCGAACGCATCGCGGATGCACTTGCCGAGGCCCAGGAGGCCGCCTTGGCTCGCTTCGACGAGGCAACGGGATCGACGACCACGACCACGACGACGGCCGAGCCCGGTCAGGACGATGACGATGTGCCGGCGCCGCCGGAGGAGGTCACCGTCGATCCCTTGACGGTGCTCGGATCCCTGTATCCCGGTCTCCCGATCGACGACGACGGCATCTGCGTCCCGACCCAGCGCGTCACCGTCGCAGAGGGGGAATCCGGCGTTCTCTCGGGCATCGAGCCCAGGTTCCTGAAGGTCGAGTCGATCGACACCCTCGACGACGACCTCGTCGCCACGGTGCGCATCGGGACGGATCGCTACACGGTGTCCGACAACGACTCGTTCGCCGGCACGCTCCAGGTGTTGGTGGTCACCGAGGACGAGGTCATCGTGTACCACCGCGATCGGTGGTGCCCGGTGCGGTCGGTGGGCGTGGTCCTCGACCCGAACGACGGATCCGTCTTGGCGATGGGTTCGTACCCCAGCTACGACCCTTCGGTATTCGTCGGCGGGATCAGCCAGACCGACTTCGCTTCGCTCGGAACAGCGAGCGCACTCCAGAACTTCGCCGTGCAGGGCCTGTATGCGCCAGCCTCGACCTTCAAGGCGGTTCCCTACGTTCTCGCCCTGGAAGAGTCCTACTACCCGCTCGATCGAGGTGTGGGCGACAAGGAAGTGGGGGATGAGGCACCCGCCGAGGAGGAGTCCCCCGACAGCGCAGCCGATTCGAGCGCAGCCGACTCCGAAGGTTCGAACGGCGACAGCGAAACCACCGATGCCGCCGAGGAAGCGGAGGAGCCCCAACCGCTCCTGTCGGACACCGACGAGTACTCATGCTCAGGCGAGTTCAAGTTCCGGCTGAGCGACGGGACCGTCCAGACGAAGCGCGACTGGAAGTGGCCACAAGGTCATGGGCCCCTCGATCTCCACGGTGCGCTGCAAGCCTCCTGCGACCTGTATTTCTGGGACATGGCGCTGCGCTTGTGGGATGAGCGCAACGACGAGACGGGCGTCGACAAGGAGAACCTGCTCCAGGAGTATTCACGATCGCTCGGCTTCGGAACCGCAACCGGAATCGATCTGCCATTCGAGCGAGATGGTCTCGTTCCGGACCGGGCGTGGTTCCGGGAGGAGCAGCGTGCCGAGACGGGCCGAGTTCGCCCTGACGGACCGTGGGTAGGGGGAGATCTCATGGATATCGCCGTCGGCCAGGGTGCGATGTTGTCGACGCCTCTCCAGCTCGCCAACGGCTATGCGGCCATGGTGAACGGCGGAACCGTCTGGCAGCCGCGGGTGGTCGACCAGATCGTCGACACCGACGGCGAGGTCGTCGACGAGTACCCGAGGGTTCCGCTCCAGCAAGTCGATCTCGACCCCCGAACCGTGCGGATGCTGCGCCAGGATCTACAGCAGGTCGTGAACAACGCCGAGCGTGGCACCGCCAGAGCGGCCTTCGCGGACTTCGGTCCCAACGTCGAGATCGTGGGAGGGAAGACCGGCACCGGTGAGGTGATCAAGGCCCCGAGGACGGAGGCGTTCCGTCAAGTCGACAATGCGTTCTTCGTGGGCGTTGCCCCGATCAACTCACCTGACTACGTCGTTTCGATCGTGGTCGAGCGCGGGGGATCCGGCGGGCGCGTTGCGGCTCCCGTTGCCCGACAGGTGCTCCAGTACCTCGTCAACGGCCCTGAGGGTGTGACCGAGCTCGCACCTGGACTGGACGCTGACTGATGGCCTACACCGTTCAAGATCGGTCTCCGGTGTTCTTGGACAGGGACAGCCCGCTCCGTCCCGACATCACCCTGGTCGTTGCGTACCTGGTATTGGCGGCCATCGGGTTGCTGATGGTCTACAGCGCAACAGCCCCCGGCCTCAGTGCTCGGGGTCTCGATCCGACGGCGGAGCTGAAGGAGCAAGCCATCTTCGTCGTGATCGGCTTCATCGTGTTCGGCGTGGCCTCGTCCATCGATCTCATGGAGCTCAAGGGCTTCGTCGGCCCGATCTATGCGATCTCGATCGGTCTGCTCCTGGTGGTGCTCACGCCGCTGGGAGACAGTGAGGGCATTGCGCAGCGGTGGATCGATCTCGGGCCCATCCAGTTCCAGCCATCGGAGTTCGCCAAGCTCGCCGTCATCCTCATGCTCGCGTCGCTCCTGGCCGGGGCGGCCGTGCCCCTGACGTGGCAGACGACGTTACGGGCTGTGGTATTCGTTGCGGTCCCGGCCTTCCTGATCTTCAGCCAGCCGGACCTCGGAACCATGCTCGTCTTCGGCTTTGTGCTGTTGGTGATGCTCTTCGTGGGTGGCGCAACATTGCGCCAACTCGGATTCCTCGCTCTCGTCGGTGTGATCGGGACGGTGGGCCTGTTCCAGCTCAACCAGATCGACGAATACCAGATCAACCGGCTCACGGCATTCCTCGACCCCGCTTCGAACGAGCTGAGCCTCTCGTACAACCAAGTCCAGTCCGAGATCGCGATCGGCTCGGGTGGCCTGTTCGGCAAGGGGCTGTTCGAGGGTTCCCAGACGAACCTGCAATTCGTTCCCGTCCAGGCATCGGACTTCATCTTCACCGCAGTGGGAGAGCAGTTCGGCTTCGTCGGCGGCGCCATCGTGATCGCGTTGTTCGGAGTCATCCTGTTCCGGCTCCTGGTCACCGCGCGCAGCGCACGAAGCCGGTTCTCGTACCTCGTCGTGACCGGCATCGCGGCGATGTTCGCCTTCCACATCTTCGTCAACATCGGCATGACCATCCGGTTGATGCCAGTCACGGGGCTTCCCCTCCCCTTCATGTCGTCGGGAGGCACCGTGTTCGTCGCCATGAGCGCAGCTCTCGGTCTCGCCCACTCGGCGTGGATCCGCCGGAACATGACCTTGGCCGAGCGACCGTCGGAGCTGTAGCTCCAACGGCCCTTCGGCGGTACCCGGTACTGGATATCCGGATCCACTCTGTGCCGAGAGCCGAGCCCTCGCCCACGGGCTACGATGCAACCTCATGCAGCGGCGTGCGGATCAGGGATGGATCGAGGTCATCGCCGGCCCCATGTTCTCCGGAAAGAGCGAAGAACTGATCCGTCGCGTCACGCGCTACCACCTTGCAAAGGTGCCCACCCAGACGTTCAAGCCGGCGCTCGACACCCGCTACGCCGTCGGTGAGGTCGTTTCGCACTCTCGTCTGTCCACCCAGGCTGCGCCGGTCACCGACTCGTCCGAGTTGCTCCGGGCTGTCGAGGATCGAACGGTCGTGGTCGGCGTCGACGAGGGCCAGTTCTTCGACGATGGTCTCGTCGAAGTCGCCGAGATGCTGGCCGGGGCGGGGAAGAACCTCATCATCGCCGGCTTGGATCTGGACTACCTCGGCCGTCCGTTCGAGCCGATTCCCACGTTGATGCTGCGAGCGGAGTACGTCACCAAGTCTCTTGCTGTATGCCACCGATGCGGTGGGCCGGGTCTGTTCACCCAGCGCGTCGTCGAGTCGGACGAACTCGTCGTCCTCGGTGCCACCGACGCCTACGAAGCGCGCTGTCGGCGCTGCTACGACCCGACGGAGGCCGAGCAACAGACCTTGGACGTGGAAGTCGGGTCGGGCTGACCCAACAGAGTCACGAGCTTGCCACGGTTCCCTGATACCATCCCACCACCGCACCTCCTCGTGCGGCTGCACATCTTTCCGACTCGGGACGGGAATGGCCGACATTCGTTCGCTCGTAGCACACCTGTACACGGTGCTCGTGTGCTCGCGGTCTGCCCACAATCAGGCTTCTGAGATCCAGGTCTCGGCTTGTCGCCCCATCGCCACCCACCCTGCGTCGCACTCCATACGCCGACACTCCGTCGTCGTGCGGACGCGGTGCCTCCCGGAGTCGGATGAACGATTCGCATGCCGTGAGCATGCAAAGGAGTTGATCCATGGGACTCTTCAAGAAGAAGGCACCCAGAGTCATTCGCAAGGGAGACGGCAACCAGGTCAGCGAGGTCCGCACCGTCAAGGGTGAGACCGTTGTGGTGCGCAAGTCTGCCGCACCGGCCCGCACCACTCCCTCCGGGACCGCAACCAAGCCCAAGCCGAAGCAGAAGCGCCAGCCGAAGCGTTCGGTGCGGACGAAGTCGGGTGGATCCACCCAGCGGAGACGTCCCCAAGTCGAGATCGTCGAGCCTCCCGAGACAGCGCGCAAGCAGATGCTGGTTCGCAAGAGCCCGCACCAGACCCAGATCGTCGTGCTCGAAGGGCCCGTGCTCGTCGAGCACTACGTTGCGCGGTCGGACCGCAAGTCGCTCGTCGGAAACGTGTATCTCGGCAGGGTCCGCAACGTGCTCCCCGGCATGGAGGCCGCATTCATCGACTTCGGCGAGGGGAAGAACGGCGTGCTCTACGCCGGTGATGTCAACTATGCGGAGTTCGACCTCGGCGGCAAGCCGAAGCGCATCGAGAACGCCCTGAAGGCCGGCGACTCGGTGCTCGTCCAGGTGGTCAAGGACGCCATGGGCCACAAGGGTGCCCGCCTGACCAACCAGATCAGTCTCGCGGGCCGCTACCTGGTTCTCGCTCCCGACGAGAGCGTGCGAGGGATCTCCCGACGGTTGCCGGACGAGGAGCGGAGGCGTCTGCGAGAAGTCGTGGCGGCCGTCAAACCCGCCGGGACCGGCATCATCGTGAGGACGGCGGCTGAGGGCGCAACCGAGGACGACATCAAGGGTGACATCGAGAGCCTGAAGACGACGTGGGAGCGCATCGACCGCGATCGAAAGGACGTGAAGGCACCGTCGCTGATCTATCAGGAACCTCCGCTGGTGATCAGGGTGATTCGCGAGCACTTCACCAAGGACTTCCGCAGGCTGTTGATCGATGACCAGCAGATCTACGACCAGGTCATGGAGTACCTGTCGGGAACCGAAGCGGATCTCGTCGAGAAGGTGAACCTCTACGACGACGAGCTCGCACTCTTCGAGCGATACCACGTCGAGGACCAGCTCCGGAAGGCGCTGGATCGCAAGGTGTGGTTGCCGTCGGGGGGCCACCTCGTCATCGATCGCACCGAGGCGTTGACCGTCATCGACGTCAACACGGGCCGATTCGTCGGAACGACGAACCTCGAGGAGACGGTCCTCCAGAACAATCTCGAGTCCGCCGAGGAGATCGCCCGCCAGCTCAGGCTGCGCGACATCGGAGGGATCATCGTCATCGATTTCATCGATATGGAGGACAAGCGGCATCAGGATGCCGTGCTCCTCCGGCTTCGGGAACACCTCGCCAAGGACAAGACGCGAACACAGGTGTTCGACGTCTCACACCTCGGCTTGGTCGAGATGACACGCAAGAACGTCTCTGCGGGCTTGCTCGAGTCCTTCTCGGAAGTCTGCCCGCGCTGTTCGGGCCGCGGCGTGCTACTGCACGAGGAAGCGGCGGCCACTGGCATCCCCGCCCACGACCATGGTGCGAAGGAGGCGAGCGCCTGACCGATGGTCGATGACCATTGTCAGGTGTCCGTTGCTACACTCCGCGCACCGCTGCCCGAGGGCAGTTGACCGCGCCGGGATCATGGGTCCCGGCACCACGAAGGATCGACTACATCATGTACGCCATCATCCGCGCCGGCGGCAAGCAGGCGAAAGTGCACGAGGGCGATGTGCTCGACATCGAGCGCATCAAGGACTCCGATACGGTCTCGTTCACGCCCTTGTTGATCGTCGGCGATGACGGGAAGGTCGTGTCGGATCGCGCTGCCCTGGCCAAGGCGAGTGTCACCGCCGAGGTGATCGGAGACTCGGCCGGCCCCAAGATCGACATCTTCAAGTACAAGAACAAGACCGGCTACCGACGGCGGCAGGGCCATCGTCAGAAGTACACGAAGATCAAGGTGACCAAGATCAAGGCCGGCGGTCGCTCGACCTCGAAGAAGTCGAAGGACGGAGACTCCGCGGAGAAGCAATCCAGTGCGGAGACCGCCAGCGAGAAGAAGGCGACGGCGAAGAAGAAGACCACCTCGTCGAAGACGACCGCCACGAAGGAGCAGGACGCTCCCGACACCAAGGCCGACAAGGAGTAGCGATGTCGAAGACCAAAGCAAGCGGCTCGACCAGAAACGGTCGCGACTCCGCAGCGAAGCGACTCGGACCGAAGGTGTTCGACGGCCAGTTCGTCAACGCTGGAGCCATCATCGTGCGCCAGCGCGGCACCAGGATCCACCCGGGGGACAACGTTCGCCGCGGAGGAGACGACACCCTCTACGCCGTCCAGAGCGGCACCGTCAAGTACGGGTCCCGGCGTGGTCGGCGCCAGGTATCGGTGCTCGCCGAGTAGCCGCCCTCCAAGCTCCGACGTCGGGCAGACCGCAGTGTCTGCCCTTTCGTCGTTCCGGGGCTAGGTTCCCAACCGGGGCCGAGCCATGCGGCGGTCCGGCTCCGGGCCGGGTGCTCCGCTCGCCGAAGGGATGGCGATGTTCGTCGACACAGTCAAGATCCGTGCCATCGGCGGGAACGGCGGCGCAGGCGTGTCTTCCTTCCTGAGGCGCAAGGGACTGCCCAAGGGGAAGCCGAATGGAGGTTCGGGAGGCAGGGGAGGGGACGTCGTGCTCGTCTCCGATCCCGATGTGCCGACGCTGCTGCGCTACGAGCGCCACCCGATCTGGAAGGCGCCAAGCGGCACCCACGGCGAGGGAGACCTGCGCCACGGGCGCGCCGGTGAGGATCTCGAGCTCCCGGTCCCGTCTGGCACCGTCGTGAGGGATGTCGACGGCGTTGTGCTGGCAGATCTCGTCGAACCGGACCAGCGGCTCGTGGTGGCACGCGGCGGCAAAGGAGGTAGGGGTAACGCCTCGTTCGTCACCCCTGAACGACGTGCACCGACCTTCGCCGAACAGGGTGAGTACGGCGAAGAGGTGGATCTGGCACTCGAGTTGCGGCTCATGGCAGACGCGGCATTGATCGGATATCCCAACGCCGGGAAATCGACGCTCATCTCACGGATCTCGGCTGCAACGCCGAAGATCGCCGATTATCCATTCACCACGCTGACGCCGCATCTCGGCGTCGTCACCTTCGGGGAGCATGAGATGGTCGTTGCGGACATTCCCGGCCTCATCGAAGGAGCAGCCGAAGGGAAGGGCCTCGGCCATGAGTTCCTCCGCCACACGGAGCGAGCCCGAGCGCTCGTGATCCTGCTCGATCCATCCGTCCTCCAGACCGACGATCCGGCGCGCCAACTCGAGGTCCTCACCAGGGAGCTGGAGGCGCACGATCCTGCGCTCGCTGCGCGCCCGACGGTCGTCGCCGTGTCCAAAGCCGAGCTGCTCGACGAGGCAGACCGTGCCGAGCTCGACGTGCCGGAGGGCACGCATCTGATCTCGGCGCTCACGGGTGAAGGTCTCGACGACTTGCTCTACGACGTTGCAGCTCGGGTCGATGAGATCGCGCGCCAAGCCCCCGAGCGGGAAGGATTCACGCTCCATCGTCCGCTTCGCGACGAGATGACGGTGCGCCGAGACTCCGGTGCGTGGGTGGTCGAAGGCATCACGGCGATCCGTGCTGTCAACCTCTCGGACCTCACGGATCCCGATGCAGCGAACTTCGTCGCTGAGCGCCTCGAGCGATCCGGCATCGTGTCGGCTCTGGTCGCTGCGGGTGCAGAGCCCGGTGACGACGTCCGCATCGGCTCGATCGTCTTCACATTCGATCCCCCGGACAGCGACGGGGAGCGCTACGCATGAGGAGGTCGGTCGCACCAGGAGCTCCCGTGGTGGTCAAGGTCGGCTCGTCCAGCCTGTCGAACGAGAGCGGCGGTATCGACGGAGCAGCGGTCGACCGGATCATCGACGCCCTCGCCGAGCTCTCGGCCATTGGGAACCCCCCGGTGCTGGTCACGTCCGCTGCGATCTCGGCGGGAATGCCGGTGCTCGGCATGGATCGTCGACCCACCGACGTCGCGGATCTGCAGGTGGCCGCCGCCGTCGGGCAGACGCAGCTCATGGAGCGGTATGCAGCCGGCTTCGGCAGGCACGGCATGACCGTGGGCCAGGTGCTCCTCACCCGAGACGTTCTCGGAAACCGAACCCAATACCTCAACGCCCGATCGGCGTTTGCGAGGATGGTGACCCTCGGCGTCGTTCCGATCGTCAATGAGAACGACACCGTGGTCGTCGATGAGCTCAAGTTCGGTGACAACGACCGTCTGGCGGCGATCGCCTCGCATCTGGTCGGTGCCGACATGCTGATCATCCTCACCGACACCCCCGGCCTGTACACGGACGATCCGAGGTTCTTCGAGGATGCTCAGCTGCTGTCCGCCGTACGACACAGTGATGAGGTGCTCGATGAGATCCGCAAGGCACCGGGGCGAGGCCGGCTCGGGAGTGGAGGCGTCGCCACCAAGGTCACCGCCGCACGCATGGCTGCGTACTCCGGGATTCCCACGGTCATCGCCCGTTCGACCGAAGACCAGGTGGTGGCTCGCATCGTGCGGGGCGACGAGGTCGGCACGTGGGTGGATCCTCGTCCCGACGCCCTACCGGCTCGCAAGCTGTGGATCGCTTTCGGCCTTCCTGCCCTCGGCCTGTTGAAGGTCGACGACGGCGCGTCGAAGGCGTTGACGAGTGGGGGGCGGTCGCTGCTCAGCGCCGGGGTCACTGAGGTGCAGGGGGTGTTCGAGCGCGGCGACGCCGTCGAAGTCGTTGATCCGGCAAGTGAGCTGATCGCCAAGGGAATCGTCCGCGTCTCCTCCGACATCCTCACCCACGGGGCTGGCAAACACTCGTCAGAGCTCGGCGGCGAGGTGATCCACCGAGACGACATGGTGGTGTTGGGTGCGAGCGCCGGCCGGTGAGACCGCCCGCCGCCTGTGCCGTCCACCTCGGCGTCGCCGCCCGGGGCAAGCCGCAGGATTGGCCGCTCCGGTACGCTGCTCGAGATGAATCCGGACTGGACCTCTCCATCCGACGTCTCTGAAGCCCTCGCCGCAACCGGCTACCTGTCCGATGCGAAGATCGCCCAGGTGGTGTTCCTCGCCGAGCGCCTCGACAAGCCGATCCTGGCCGAGGGCCCGGCCGGTGTCGGGAAGACGGCTCTCGCTCTCGGTCTGGCAGCGGCGACCGGCCGGCGGTTGGTGCGTCTCCAGTGCTACGAGGGATTGGACGAAGCCAAGGCGCTCTACGAGTGGGACTACCACAAGCAGCTCCTTCGCCTCCAATCCGACGAGGGTGCGACATGGGATGAGCTCGAAGGTGACATCTTCTCCGAGCCGTTCCTCCTGACGCGGCCGCTGCTCGAGGCCATCCGGTCGCCCGAGCCCGTGGTCCTCCTCATCGACGAGGTCGACCGCGTCGAGTTGGAAACCGAAGCCCTGCTTCTCGAGATCTTGGATTCCTTCCAGGTGACGATTCCCGAACTCGGCACTGTCGAGGCGGTCACGACGCCGATCGTTGTCCTCACATCGAACAACACCCGAGAGCTCTCCGAGGCATTGAAGCGACGATGTCTCTACCTCCACATGCCCTACCCGACCATCGAACGGGAGCGAGCCATCCTGCGGTCGCGGGTTCCCGACATCCAGGAAGCGATGGCGGAGCGGATCGCGCGCACCGTTGCCACGATCCGCACCGTGAACGTCAAGAAAGCGCCGAGCGTCTCCGAGTCGCTGGACTGGGCGCGCACACTCCTCGCATTGGGGATCGTCGAACTCGACGACGAGCATGCGTCCGAGACTCTCCACGTGTTGCTCAAGTACCAATCCGACATCGACAAGGTCCTGGACGAGCTGTCGCTTCCCGACCCTTCGCTTGCCGATCCCTCGCTTCCCGATCCCTTGCTTCCCGATCCTTCACTTCCCGGTCCTGGGGAACCGGCGTCGGCGTGAGGGACGTCCTGTCCGCATTCGTGGCTGAGTTGAGGGCGGCGGGTATCCCGGTGTCGATGGTCGAGGCACTCGATGCAGCTGCGGCCTTGTCCCACACCGATCTGTCGGAGCGGGAGCACCTTCGAGCTGCGCTCGCCGCAACGCTCGTGAAGCACCCTCGCCATCAGCGGGCCTTCGATGTCGCCTTCGATGTGTTCTTCGGAACCCGCAAGACCTCCGGGGCCGATGCCGAATCGAAGCCTCTGGCACCCGAGGGCTCGCCCTTCGACGACGATTCGTTTCGCAACGAGGTGCTCGCTGCGTTGGCGAGTGACGATCGGGATGCGCTCCGCCGGCTCGTCGGCGAAGCCGTCGACCGGTATTCGGGAATGGAACCGGGCCGTCCGGTCGGGGGGCGGTACTACACGTATCGCGTGATGCGTCGATTGGATGCCGATGATCTACTGATCCGTCTCCTCACGGCGCTCGGATCTGCGGACGTCGATTCGCCCTTCGACGAGCGGCTGCTGGAATCTCGTGCGGCGGCGGCATTGGCCGCGCTCCGTCGCACCGTCGATGAAGAAGTGACGATGCGCCTTGTCGACGAGCGCGGAGCAGAAACGGTGGCTGCGAGCAGGCGCATGGCCCTCCTGGAGGACATCGATCTCATGCATGCCACTCGGGCGGAGATCGACGAGATCGAACAGATCGTCGGTCCTTTGGCTCGCAAGCTCGCAACGCGGCTCAGCCACCGCCGGAGGCACGGCAGAAAGGGAAGGCTCGATGTGCGACGGACGATCCGTTCGTCGCTCGGCCACGGTGGCGTGCTCCTCGATCCACAGTTCAAGCCGCCTCGCATCGCCAAGCCCGAGATCGTGGTCGTATGTGACGTCTCGGGCTCGATGGCGACCTTTGCCCGATTCACGCTGCAGCTGACGTACGCCATCGCATCCGAGTTCTCCAAGGTCCGGACCTTTGCCTTCATCGACGGGATCGATGAGGTCACCCGGTACTTCGGTCCCGACGTCGACTTCGCCGAAGCCGTCGTACGCATGAGCGCCGAGGCATCCATCGTGCGACGCGACGGGCACTCGGACTATGGGCGGTCCTTCGAGGAGATGGTCGACCGGTACGCAGACGCCGTGACACCGAGGACCACCCTGCTGGTCACGGGGGATGCCCGCAACAACTACCGGCCTGCGGGAGCTGAGCACCTTGCGACGCTCGCTGCGAGCGCACGAGCCACCTTCTGGCTCAATCCCGAGCCCAGGAGATTCTGGGACACGGGAGATTCCGTGATGGCAACCTTCACTCCACTGTGCGACGTCGTCGAGCAGGTGAGGACCCTCCGCGAGCTGGAGACGTTCGTCGAGTCCGCCGCACTCCCTGCGTTCAGGGCTCGCGCAGCGGCGAGCTGAGTCCAGGACCCTCGTCTCCTCGGTGCATCGCGCGACTGCGATTCAAGAGATTCGGGATTCCGGTCGATACAGGTCGAAGGACAGCATGGAAGGGGTCATGGTGGATCGAATCGTCGCTGTGGAAGACAGCGCCGTCGTCCGACGTCTGATCGAGATCTCCCTCGCACAGCTGGATGTCTCGGTCGTCACCGCTGACACGGGCCGCGCAGCATGTCGCGAGCTACTCGACGAGCCCCCCGATCTCTTGCTGCTCGACATCGGGCTCCCCGATATGGACGGGTGGGAGGTCCTCGAGTTCGTGCTCACCGAGCCGGCGCTCGACGGCCTGCCCGTCATCATGCTCAGCGGCTACTCGGGCGGAGACGATCGTATGAAGGCCGATGGATTCGGCGTTGCCGGGTATCTCCCGAAGCCGTTCCGCCCGGCGGATCTGCGCAACGCGGTGCGCACCGCACTTGACGACGACCTCGCTGCGTCGAGTCTCTGAGCGATCCGCCCAGCCTGCTCGAATCCGTCGTCCGGCGTTGATATCGTGACGGCGCGGCGTCGGTTGGATCGACATGCACGTCATCATCGTGTTGAGCCTCGTTGCGACCGCCGCCAGCGCGTCGACGCCGGGTTCGTGTCACGGACTGGTCCCGCCCCCTGTGGAGCGCGTTGTCCGCGAGTTCGCTCCTGTGGGGAGGTGGGCCGGGCATTGGGGCGTCGATATCGCCTCGCCGGACTCGGCCCACGTGCTCGCCATCGGGGCGGGCGTGGTGTCATTCGCAGGTGAAGTCGTCGGGCGGGCGGCGGTGACAGTCGACCACGGCGGGGGTCTCCGATCCACCTATTCCGCGCTCGCCTCGATCGGCGTCGGGCGTGGGGAGCGCATCGCGGCAGGACAGTCAGTGGGGCGAAGCGGGCTCCATGATGGCGGGCATCGGTTCCACCTCTCCCTGCGAGTGGCAGGCACGTATGTGGACCCGATGCTCCTACGTCGATGCGCCACCACTCCAGCGCGAGCGCTGTTCCTGGCACCAGCCGGCGTGCTCTAGGCTCGCCACGTGTACGGGCTCCTCGGTGGCACCTTCGATCCTCCCCACTTCGGGCATCTGGCGCTCGCGGATACGGCCATCCGTCAGTTGCCCATACCCGAGGTGATCTTCGCACCTGCAGGAGATCCATGGCAGAAGGCAGACACGGACGTGTCACCCGCTCGCGAACGGCTGGCCATGACGCACCTCGCTGCAGCGGAGGATGCGCGGTTCATCGTCACGGATATCGAAGTTCATCGCTCGGGGCCGAGCTTCACCATCGACACCGTGGAGGAGCTCGGCCTGCCGAGCACACTCATCCTCGGGTCGGACGCGGCGGCCGGCATCCCGACGTGGCACCGGGGCACAGATCTCCTCGATCTGGTCGAGGTCGCCGTCGTGGAACGACCGGGAACGTCGTTCGCTGACGTCGAAGAAGCGATCGGGAAGACGATCATGAGATTGGACATGGCGCCGGTCGGGATCTCATCGACGGAGATCAGGCATCATGTCCGCCGGGGCGGTTCTCCCCGGTTCCTGGTGCCCGATCCGATCGCCGAGTACATCGTGACGAATCGGCTGTATCGGTGAACCTCTCGGGGATGCCATCTATCATCGAGCCTGCATGAGAATGAGCGCATCCAAGGCCACCCCCGAAGCCATCGAGGCGGCGCGGGTCGCAGCGAGCGCCATCCACGACAAGAAGGGCGAGGACACGGTGATCCTCGACCTGTCGTCTCTCCTGGTGGTGACAGACATCTTCCTCATCGCATCGGGGACATCGACTCGGCACGTCAAGACCCTCGTGGACGATGCGGAGGAGGCCCTCCGGAGCATCGGGAGGAAGCCGATCCGTCGTGAGGGCACGGACTACGGCGAGTGGGTGCTTCTCGACTACGGCGACCTCGTCGTCCATGTCTTCGACCGAGACACAAGGGCGTATTACGACCTCGAACGACTGTGGGCGGATGCCCCGTTGATCGAGTTCGCACCAAGCTCGTCAGCGGCCGATGCTTGATACACTTCCGACTTCTTCGGGGCTGTAGCTCAGTCCGGCAGAGCACTTGACTGGCAGTCAAGGGGTCAGGGGTTCAAATCCCCTCAGCTCCACGGAGAGAGAAACGCAAGCCCGCCAATGCTTCACGGCTGAGGCGGGCTTTGCGTTGTCTGGAGAACCAGGGGCGACACAGGGCGCAGTTGGAGATCGCAGGGCTTGGTCCGGCCGTCAGCCGCCAAACGTCACGCGAGGTACCTCACCACCCGAGGCGTCTCACCAGCCGAGGCACTTCACCATTCGGCACGATGCACACCGCCACATCGCCGCTGCACCGACGAGAACGGTTGCCCCACCCGCCGTCATGGCGAGTCGCTGTGCCGTTCCATGCTGCATGGATGCTTCCTCCCTTCCTCGCATCGTCCTCCCGCTGTGCGGTCCGGTCAAGCGCTTCGGTGGGCCGAGCCTTGAACACATGTTCTAGACATTGAACATGTGTTCAATTAGACTGTCGTCATGCCTGTCGACGACCGAACAACC
>JASJCF010000036.1 GCA_030066265.1 Acidimicrobiia bacterium
TGATAACACGGAGATGACGGTGGTGTTGGGGAAGCCGATTGCGATGGATGAGGGGTTGCGGTTTGCGATCCGGGAGGGTGGCCGCACGGTGGGTGCTGGGCGAGTCACCAAGATCCTCAAATAGAGAAGTACGTACTACGTAGTACGTATGACGTACTACGTGCGAGCAAAGCGAGCACACAGACATGGCAAACGAACATCGGATCCGCATCCGACTCAAGGCGTACGACCACTCGGTCGTCGACGAGTCGGCGCGCAAGATCGCGGAAACGGTGATCCGTACGCAGGCGAAGATCAAGGGCCCGGTGCCACTGCCGACCCGGATCCATCGCTACACCGTCATCAGGGGTCCGCACGTGGACAAGACGTCCCGTGAGCACTTCGAGATGCGGATTCACAAGCGGCTCATCGACATCCTCGAGCCGACGCCCAAGACGGTCGACTCGCTCATGCGGCTGGACCTGCCTGCAGGCGTCGAGGTGGAGATCAAGACATGAATGCCATCATCGGAGAGAAGCTGGGGATGACCCAGATCTTCGACGACGACAACCGAGCAGTGCCGGTGACCGCCGTCAAGGCCGGTCCGGTCGTGGTGACGCAGATCAAGCGTCACGAGACCGACGGGTACGCCGCCGTCCAGATCGCATTCAAGGAGATCTCCACGGACAAGGCCGGCCGACCGGCGACGGGTCACTTCGCCAAGGCGGGTGTCGCCCCCCATCGCCACCTCGTCGAGGTGCACGTCGACGATCCCGATGCCTACGAGCTCGGTCAGACGATCACGATCGCCGAGGTGCTCGAGGAGGGCCAGAAGGCCGATGTCACCGGCGTCTCGAAGGGCAAGGGTTTCGCCGGCACGATGAAGCGCCACAACTTCAAGGGTCAAGGGGCCTCCCACGGAGCGCACAAGATCCACCGTGCCCCAGGGGCGATCGGTGCGTGCGCGACACCGGCGCGCGTGTTCAAGGGCAAGCGCATGCCGGGCCGCATGGGCAATGAGAAGACGACCCTCATGAACCTCGATGTCGTGCGTGTCGACGCCGACAAGAACGTGATCCTCTTGCGCGGATCCGTTCCGGGGCCGAAGGGCTCGATCGTGGTCATCAGGGAGGCGGTGAAGGCTCATGGCTGACAAGCTCACCGCACCGCTCTTCACGGCCGACGGGACCGAGAAGGGAACCGTCGAGTTGAACACCGACGTGTTCGGGATCGAGCCGAATGTCGCCGTCATGCACCAGGTGGTGACGGCGCAGCTCGCAGCTCGTCGTGCGGGAACGCACAGCACCAAGACGCGAGCTGAGGTTCGCGGCGGCGGCGCCAAGCCGTGGCGCCAGAAGGGCCTCGGCCGTGCCCGGCATGGCTCGATCCGCTCCCCACAGTGGGTGGGCGGTGGTGTTGCACACGGCCCCAAGCCCCGCGACTACAGCCAGCGGACGCCGAAGAAGATGAAGCGTCTCGCTCTACGGAGCGCACTCTCCGATCGCGCTGCGAACGGGCAGATCAAGGTCGTGGAGACCTTTGACGTGTGGAGCGAGCCCAAGACCAAGAACGCAGTCGCGTTGCTGGAAGCCATGGGTGTGACCGGAAAGGTGCTGCTCCTCGCCGAGGACCATGAGGTCTCGGCCCTGAAGTCGTTCCGCAACCTCGACCAGGTCATCGCATGCAACCTCGGGCAGGCCAACACCTACGACATCTTGTGGGCCGAAACCATCGTGATGAGCCAGGGCACGCTCGAGCTCGGCCAAACCGCCCCACGGGGAACCGAGGACCACGCCGCAAGCGTCAGAGACGCCGAAGTCGGCGGACTCGAGACTCGAGACTCGAAGCTCGAGGCTGGCGCCTCCGACGGAGGTGCCAAGTGAAGAACCCCCGCGACATCATCATCGAGCCAGTCGTCTCCGAGAAGAGCTACGACCTGGTCTCGGACTACAACACGTACACGTTCGTCGTGGATCGCCGAACCAACAAGACGGAGATCAAGCAAGCGATCGAAGCCATCTTCGACGTGACCGTCACATCGGTGAACACGATGAACCGCAAAGGCAAGCGCAAGCGCACCGGTTGGATCGTCGGGAAGCGGAAGGACACCAAGCGTGCCCTCGTGACCCTGGTCCCCGGTGACACGATCGACGTCTTCGAGGTGTGAGCCCATGGGTGTGAAGAAACTCAAGCCGACATCTCCGGGTCGCCGCTGGCAGACCGTCTCGGACTTCGAGGCGGTCACCAAGTCGACGCCCGAGAAGAGCCTGCTGGCGCCGAAGAAGCGCTCGTCCGGGAGGAACTCGTACGGGAGGATCACCTCGCGTCACCGCGGCGGCGGTCACAAGCGTCGCTACCGCATCATCGACTTCCGGCGTACCAAGGACGGCGTGCCCGCCAAGGTCGCCGGGATCGAGTACGACCCGAACCGGAACGCTCGGATTGCGCTCCTGCACTACGTGGATGGCGAGAAGCGATACATCATCGCTCCTGTCGGGTTGAAGGTCGGTGACATGGTCGAGTCGGGCTCGAGGGCCGACATCCGTCCCGGCAATGCCCTCCCGTTGCGAAACATCCCGACCGGCACCGTCGTCCACGCCGTCGAGCTCCGGCCCGGTGGCGGCGCGAAGATGGGCCGTTCGGCCGGTGCGTCCATCCAGCTCATGTCCAAGGAGAACGCAGTGGCGTTGCTGCGCCTGCCCTCGGGTGAGATGCGTCAGGTCAGTCTCGATTGCCGCGCGACCGTGGGCCAGGTGGGCAACACGGAGGCCGAGCTGGTGAAGGTCGGCAAGGCCGGCCGCAGTCGCTGGAAGGGGAAGCGCCCGCAAACGCGTGGAGTCGCCATGAACCCGGTCGACCATCCCCTCGGTGGTGGTGAAGGGCGCAGCTCGGGTGGTCGTCACCCGGTGAGCCCATGGGGCAAGGGCGAGAAGCCCACCAGGAAGAAGAACAAGGCGAGCGACAAGTACATCGTGCGTCGCCGCACCAAGAAGGGGAAGCGGTAACCATGTCCAGGAGCCTGAAGAAGGGCCCGTTCGTCGACGAGCACCTCATGGTCAAGGTCGAGAAGGCCAATGCGGGTGGAGACAAGCGCGTCATCCGGACCTGGAGCCGCCGTTCCACGATCGTCCCGGAGATGGTCGGGCTCACGATCGCCGTCCATGACGGTCGCAAGCACGTGCCGGTGTTCATCAATGAGTCGATGGTCGGCCACAAGCTCGGTGAGTTCGCACCGACGCGCACGTTCCGCGGCCACGTCGAGTCTGTGAGGAAGCGATGAGGGCACAGGCAAGCGCGAAGTACGTGCGCCAGTCGCCGTACAAGGTGCGGCGGGTGCTCGACCTCGTCCGAGGCCTCCCGGTCGAAGAGGCGAGGGTGGTGCTCGACTTCACGAATCGGCGCGCCGCCGACACCATCAAGAAGGTTCTCGACTCTGCGATCGCCAACGCCGAGCACAACCTCGCGCTCGATCCGGAAGAGCTCGTCGTCTCCGAGGCCTACGCCGACGAAGGGCCGACGCTCAAGCGTTGGCGCCCGCGAGCACGTGGCCGGGCCACGCGCATCAGGAAGCGGACGAGTCACATCACGATCGTGGTCGCTGAAACCGCAGACCAAGAGGAGGAGGTTGCCTGATGGGGCAGAAGATCCATCCCTATGGCCTGCGACTCGGGATCGTCACCGATTGGAAGTCGCGCTGGTACAGCGACAAGGAATACGCCGCCAACGTGGCCGAGGATCATGCGATCCGCAGCTACCTCAAGGGCGAGCTCAAGCGCGGTGCGATCTCGCGAATCGACATCGAGCGCATCGGTGACAAGAAGGTTCAGATCGATGTCCACACGGGTCGTCCCGGCGTGGTGATCGGTCGCGGCGGTGCGGAGGCAGAGCGTCTTCGATCCGGCCTCGAGAACCTGACGGGTCGCCTGGTCAAGTTCAACGTCATCGAAGTGCACAATCCCGAGCTCGACGCCACCCTGCTCGCCCGCAGCGTCGCCGACCAGCTCGAGGGTCGTGTCTCGTTCCGTCGTGCGCTCAAGCGCACGGTTTCGACCGCACTCAAGGCTGGCGCCGAAGGCGTTCGCGTGCAGGCTTCCGGCCGGCTCGGCGGCGCCGACATGGGCAGGCGCGAGTGGTACCTGGAAGGTCGCGTGCCGCTCCACACCCTGCGTGCGGACATCGACTACGGGGAAGCCACCGCGGAAACCACGGTCGGTGCCATCGGCATCAAGGTGTGGGTCTACAAGGGCGACGTCATCGAGCGTGCCGGAAGCGCCGATCGAGCCGCTGCTGAGGCGAGGCTCGCCACTGGCGGTCCCGCCGAGCGCCGTCGCCGCAAGTCGGTCAAGTCCCGTGCCGAGGCCGCTGCGGGTGGCACCGAGCGTCGCATCATCGAGGCTGGCGGCGGCAAGCGCGTCGTCGAGGCCGGTGGCGGCAAGAAGTCTGGCAAGCGCCTGATCGAGGCTGGTGGCGGCAAGCGTGTCGTCACGGCAGCCGAGGCGACGGCCGAGCTCGAGGAAGCTCGTGAGGCAGTCGCCGCCGCCGATGTTGCCGCGGCCGAGGCCGCAGCCGCCGAAGCCGTGGCCGACGAGGTCGCAGCGGAAGCCGTTGCCGCTGAGGTCATCGCCGAGGTCGCCGAGGAAGCCGCCGTCGAAGCCGTGGCCGAAGCCATCGTCACCGGTGACGAAGATGCGGAGAAGGCGGCCGAGGAAGCGGTCGCTATCGCCGAAGCGGCGGATGCGGTGGCGTCGGAAGCCGCCATCGATGCGGTTGCCGCCGAGGTCATCGCCGATGTCGCCGAGGATGCCGCCGCCGAGGCAGCGGCAAAGGCCGATGTCGAACTCGAAGAGGCCGTCGAGGCGATCGAGGCCGTGGACGGCGAAGCCGCCACGGCTGCAGATGACGATGCTGCGGATGCAGGCGATGAGGGCGGTGCGTCCTGATGCTCATGCCGAAGCGCACCAAGTATCGCAAGGTCCAGACGGGCCGCATGCGGGGCAAGGCCAAGGGCGGCACCAAGGTCTCGTTCGGCGAGTACGGGCTCCAAGCCCAGGAGCCGGGCTGGATCACATCACGTCAGATCGAGGCGGCCCGTATCGCGATGACGAGGAAGATCAAGCGTGGTGGGAAGGTGTGGATCACGATCTTCCCGGACAAGCCGATCACGGAGAAGCCCGCTGAGACCCGCATGGGCTCGGGCAAGGGAAACCCGGAGTACTGGGTGTCCGTCGTCAAGCCCGGTCGCGTCATGTTCGAGATGTCCGGCGTGGATGAAGACCTGGCCAAAGAGGCCATGCGTCTCGCATCTCACAAACTCCCGGTCAAGACCAAGTTCGTGAAGAGAGATGAGCTATGAACGCCGTCGATCTCAGGAAACTCAGCTATCGAGAGCTGTCGGACGCACTGGACGAGTCGAAGGAGGAGCTCTTCAACCTTCGCTTCCAGTTGGTCTCGAATCAGCTCGACAACACCGAGCGACTCAAGCAGGTCAAGAAGGACATCGCCCGCATCAACACCGTGATGCGCGAGCAGGAGATCGCTGCATGGGAAGCACAGCAGGAGGAGGCGTAGATGGAACGCGCAACCCGCAAGGTACGCGTCGGGATCGTCGTTTCCGACAGCCGTGACAAGACCGTGACCGTCGAGGTGCGCGATACCAGGCGACATCCGCGGTACGGCAAGACCATCCCGGCACGGACGAAGTTCCACGCACACGACGAGGGCAACGAAGCCAACGTCGGGGACACCGTCCGGATCGTCGAGACGCGGCCTTTGAGCAAGTCGAAGCGCTGGAGGGTCGAAGAGATCGTGGAGCGTGCGAGATGATCCAGCAGGAGTCCCGACTCAAGGTCGCCGACAACTCCGGCGCTCGCGAGGTCCTGACTATTCGTGTGCTCGGTGGCTCGGGCCGGCGCTACGCGTCCGTCGGCGACGTCATCGTGGCGACCGTCAAGGATGCGACCCCTGGTGGCACCGTCAAGAAGGGCGAAGTCGTCAAGGCGGTGGTCGTGCGCACCAAGAAGGAGACGCGCCGCCCCGATGGCTCGTACATCCGATTCGACGAGAACGCCTGCGTGATCATCAACGATCAGCTCCAGCCCCGTGGGACCCGCATCTTCGGTCCGGTCGGACGTGAGCTGCGCGACAAGAAGTTCATGCGAATCGTGTCGCTGGCACCGGAGGTTCTGTGATGAAGCTGCGCGAAGGAGACACCGTCATGGTGATCACCGGCAAGGACGCCGGTACCGAGTCGAAGATCGCCCGCGTCTATCCCGAGGCGAATCGGATCATCGTCGAGGGCGTTGCCACGGCCAAGCGCCACCAGAAGCCGACCGGCGAGCTCAACACGGGCGGCATCATCGACAAGGACATGCCGATCAACGCGTCCAACGTGATGATCGTGTGCAAGGACTGCGGGCCGACGCGGATCGGTGCCGGGTTCGACGACAGCGGCAGGAAGCTCAGGATCTGCCGGAAGTGTGGGAACGAACTCTGATGGCACCGAGACTCAAAGAGCAGTACGACTCCGAGATCAAGGACCAGCTTCGGCAGGACCTCGAGCTCGAGAACGTGATGCAGGTACCCACCTTGAAGAAGATCGTCGTCAACATGGGGGCGGGCGACGCTGCGGCGGACGCCAAGCTCATGGACGGCGTCGTCGACGACCTCCGGACGATCACCGGTCAGCAGCCCAAGGTCAACCGCGCACGCAAATCCGTCTCGAACTTCAAGATCCGCGAAGGTCAGGCCATCGGGGCGTCGGTGACGCTGCGTGGTGACCGGATGTGGGAGTTCTTCGATAGGCTCATCGCCCTCGCCATCCCGCGGATTCGGGACTTCCGGGGGCTGAATCCCAAGGGGTTCGATGGCAGGGGCAACTACAGCTTCGGTGTCACCGAACAGCTGATCTTCCCCGAGATCGACTACGACAAGATCATGAAGATCCGTGGCCTGGACATCACGTTGGTGACCTCCGCGGAGACCGACGAGCAGGGGCGCGCGCTCCTCGATGCGTTCGGGTTCCCATTCCGACGACAGCAGGTAGGTGCCTGATGGCGAAGACCTCCAAGATCGCCAAGAACAACAAGCGCAAGGAGCTCGTCGAGCGGTATGCCGATCGTCGGGCCGAGCTCATCAAGATCATCAAGGACCCGGAGGCGTCGAACGACGAGAAGCGTGATGCCTACGCCAAGATCGCCAAGATGCCGCGTGACGCCTCGGCAACGAGATATCGCAACCGATGCAACGTGAGTGGTCGTCCGCGGGCGTACTTCCGCCAGTTCGGCCTGTCACGAATCGCACTGCGTGACATGGCTCACCGCGGTGAGCTGCCCGGGATCAGAAAGGCGTCCTGGTAGTCATGTACTCCGATCCCATCTCAGACATGCTCACCCGGATCCGGAACGCCAACTTGGCGCTCCATCCGGAGACCAAGATGCCGTCCTCGAAGTTGAAGGAGGAGATCGCCCGGATCCTCTCCGAAGAGGGTTACATCGACAGTTGGAAGTCGGAGGCAGGCAGCGTCGGCCAGGAGCTGACGGTCCGTCTGCGCTACGACGGCGACCGCAAGCGCGTGCTCAAGGGCCTGCAACGAGTGTCCAAGCCGGGCCGTCGTGTGTACTCGGGAGCAACCGACATCGAGCGCGTGCGCGGAGGAATCGGCGTCGCAATCGTGTCGACCTCCGAGGGCGTCATGACCGACCGGGATGCGCGTCGACGCAACGTCGGCGGCGAAGTGCTGTGCAAGGTGTGGTGACATGAGTCGCATTGGAAACGCACCCATCGAGCTTCCCGGTGGCGTCGAGGTGAAGGTCGCCGGAGATGCCGTCGAGGTGAAGGGCCCCAAGGGATCGCTGACGCAGTCCATCGACGCGAGGCTGTCCGTTTCGGTCGATGACGGGGTCGTCACGGTCGCACGCGAGGACGATGAGCGGCAGACGCGCGCCCTCCACGGCCTCACCAGAGCGCTCCTCGCCAACATGGTGACCGGCGTGTCCGACGGCTACTCCAAGGAACTCTCGATCGTCGGCGTCGGCTACCGCGCGGCCCTCAAGGGCTCAGCGTTGGAGCTGCAGGTCGGCTACTCACATCCGGTCAACATCGACGCCGTCGATGGGGTCACCTTCGAGGTTCCCGAGCCGACGCGCATCATCGTCGGTGGCATCGACAAGCAGAAGGTCGGCCAGGTGGCCGCAGACATCCGCGCCGTGCGACCCCCCGAGCCCTACAAGGGCAAGGGCATTCGCTACGTCGACGAGTACGTTCGACGCAAGGCCGGCAAGGCAGGTGTGACCGCATGAGTGGCAACCGAGCACAAGCACGAAGCCGCAGGCACTTCCGAGTTCGCAAGTCGGTGCACGGCACAGCGATCCGGCCTCGCCTCGCCGTGTTTCGATCCAACAAGCACATCTATGCGCAGGTCATCGACGACGATCAGGGTCGCACGCTGGCTGCCGCATCCTCGAAGGAGTCGGCCGTCAAGGCCACGAACCTCGACGTGGATGCGGCATCGGCGGTCGGCAAGCTCGTCGGTGCCCGCGCCAAGGACGCCGGTGTCTCGCAGGTCGTCTTCGACCGAGGTGGTTTCCAATACCACGGCAGGGTCAAGGCGCTTGCCGAAGGCGCTCGCGAGTCCGGACTCGAGTTCTAGGAGCGAGCTGTGACGACACCATCACCCGACAAGCAGAAGGCACCCGACAGACAGAAGGCGCCCGACAGGCAGAAGGCGCCTGACAGACAGAGGGGTCAGCAAGGACCGCAGGGCCGCAACCGCCGCGACCGTGGCGAACGCCGTCCGCGAGAGCGTGAGGCTTCCGAGTTCGACGAGCGCGTCATCACGATCAACCGCGTCGCCAAGGTCGTCAAGGGCGGCCGCCGGTTCTCCTTCACTGCGCTCGTCGCCGTGGGCGACGGCAAGGGACGCGTGGGCGTGGGATACGGCAAGGCCAAAGAGGTCCCGGCGGCCATCCAGAAGGCGTTCGAGCTCGCACGCAAGGACATGTTCGACGTTCCCATGGCAGGGGAGTCGATCATCCATGAGATCGTGGGCGAGCAAGGTGCCAGCAGGGTGCTGCTCAAGCCCGCTGCTCCCGGCACGGGGGTCATCGCCGGCGGCGCCGTTCGGCAGATCTTGGAAGCGGCTGGGATCAACAACGTCCTTGCGAAGTCCCTCGGGTCACCGACGCACATCAACGTCGCCAAGGCCACCGTGAACGCCCTTCGGAACCAGCAGCGGCCGGATCAGGTTGCCCGCGCCAGGGGCAAGCGTGCCGAAGAGATCTTCCCTCCGGCTCTGCTCGCCTCCTACAACTCCGCCGAACTCATGAGGGCGAAGGTCTGACGATGGCGAAGACACTCAAGATCACGCTCCGACGGAGCCTCATCGGCGAGAAGCCGAAGACGCGAGCGACCGTCGAGAGCTTGGGCTTGCGGAGGATCAACTCGTCCGTCGAGCGTCCCGACACGCCCGACGTTCGCGGGATGGTGCACCGCGCCCGCCACCTGCTCGAAGTGGAGGAAGCCTGATGAAGCTGCACCATCTCAAGCCCGCCGAGGGATCCAAGAAGCGCAAGATCCGCGTCGGTCGTGGCGAATCAGGCCGGAGGGGCAAGACCGCGGGCCGTGGCACGAAGGGCCTCAAGGCTCGGAGCAAGGTCCGTCCCGGGTTCGAGGGCGGGCAGACGCCCATCATTCGCCAGATGCCGAAGCTGAAGGGCTTCAGGAACCCCAACCGTGAGGAGTTCACGGTCGTGAACGTCGAGCGTCTGGCGGTCTTCGCCAAGGGATCGACCGTCTCGCCCGACGAGCTTCGTGAAGCCGGCCTCGCAAAGAAGCGCGGCAAGATCAAGATCCTCGGTCAGGGTGATCTCGAGGTCGCCCTCAGCGTGAAGGCCCATGCCTTCTCCATTGGCGCCGCCGACAAGATCGCGGCCGCCGGTGGATCGATCGAACTCATCGAGGAATGAACGTGAAGCGGCGTTCGGCAGGGTCGACGTACACGGTTCCCGTGGCGATGGCGTACCCTGGCCCGGTCGTCCTTCCCTGAGAACGTCGGAGACACAGGACTCACATGCTCACCGCCTTCAGGAATGCCTTCAGGATCCACGACCTGCGGAACAAGATCCTGTTCACGCTGTTCATCTTCGCTCTCTACCGGCTGGGTGCGCAGATCCCCGTTCCGGGGATCGATCTCCAGGCGGTCCGCGACTTCTCGCAGCAGGCGGAGCAATCGGGCTTCGTCAGCCTCCTGAACCTCTTCTCGGGTGGTGCCCTGACCCAGCTGTCGATCTTCGCGCTCGGCATCATGCCGTACATCACGGCGTCGATCATCATGCAGCTGCTCGCCGTCGTCATCCCGAGGCTGCAGGCCCTCCAGGAGGAAGGTGAGAGCGGCCGGAAGGTCATCACGCAGTGGACGCGCTATCTGACCGTCATCCTGGCGCTGCTGCAGTCGACCGGCTTCGCCTACCTGTTCCACAGTGGCCAGTTCACCGGCGGGATCGACCTCATCCCCGACTTCACGCCCCGGAACGTGATCATCATCGTGGCGACCATGACGGCCGGCACCGCCCTGCTGATGTGGATGGGCGAGCTGATCACCCAGCGCGGCATCGGCAACGGCATGTCGCTGCTGATCTTCATCTCGATCATCAGCCAGATCCCCGCTCAGCTCACGTTGCTGTACACCAACTCGGCGACATACCAGTTTGCGATCATCATCGCCGTGATGGTGCTCCTGACGATCGGGATCATCTTCATCGAGCAAGGACAGCGGAGAATCCCCGTCCAGTTCTCCCGCCGCGTGCGCGGCCGCAAGGTCCTGGGCGGCCAGTCGACCTACATCCCGATCAAGGTCAACATGGCCGGCGTCATCCCGGTCATCTTCGCCACATCGATCATGTACTTCCCCGCTCTCCTGTCGTCGGCCCTGCCGAGCACCGGCTGGGGCGCCTCGGTGCGGGATTGGATCGATCGCAACATGCTGTCGACGGGCGGAACCGGTGGGTTCTCACCGAGCTTCTGGTACATCATGGTGCTGGCGGTCCTCGTCGTGTTCTTCACGTACTTCTACACGGCGATCCAGTTCGATCCCGAGCGTCAAGCCGACATGATCCAGCGTCAGGGCGGCTTCATCCCCGGCATTCGCCCGGGTCGGGCAACCGTGAACTACCTGTCGTACGTGCTGTCGAGGATCACGTTGCCGGGAGCGTTGTACCTGGCGCTCGTGACCATCCTCCCGTCGCTGTTCGGATGGTGGTGGGGAGTGCCAGTCGGCCTCTCAGGTGTGTCGATCATCATTGTGGCGGGCGTGGCGCTCGAGACGACCAAACAGATCGAGAGTCAGCTCACGATGCGCAACTACGAGGGCTTCTTGAGCTGAGACCGTTGATGGCCCTCTCCAAGGAGACGTGATCCATGCCTAGACGCATCCTCTTCCTCGGGCCTCCCGGAGCAGGCAAGGGCACCCAGGCGGCAATGCTCGCTTCTGCCCTGGCTGTGCCGCACATTTCGACCGGAGTGATGTTGCGCGACGCCGTCGAGGCCGGCACGGACCTCGGGCGCGAGGTTGCCGGCATCATGGAGGCCGGGGACCTCGTGTCGGACGACCTCGTCGTAGCAATCGTCGACGAGCGCCTCGCACAAGACGACGCTCGCTGTGGGTACCTGCTCGACGGCTTCCCTCGCAACGTCGCCCAGGCCAATGCCCTCGATGACGCCGTCACCGACGCGATCGGCACAGTCGTGTTGCTCGACGTGGACACGGACGAGTTGGTCGGCCGCCTGCTGGCGCGTGCCCAACAGGAGGGTCGTGCCGACGACAACGAAGAAACGATCCGACGTCGCCTCGAGGTGTACCACGCCGAGACGGCACCGCTCATCGACTTCTACGGCGACGTCGTCCTCACGATCGACGGTGTCGGATCGATCGACGACGTCTTCTCGCGCATTGCGCTCGCTCTGGCGAGGTGAGCGTCCTGTGATGAGCTCGTCGCGTGTCATCACCAAGAAATCGGCCGCCGACTTCGAGAAGATGAAGATCGCCGGGGCGTGCGTGGCCGCCATGCATGCCGCGGTGCGAGCGGCGATCGCGCCGGGAGTATCGACACGGGAACTCGACGAGGTCGCCAGAGAGGTGCTCGCCGAGCACGGCTGTCGCTCGTCCTTCCTCAACTACGGAGGGCCGCAGAACCCGTTCCCCGGCGTGCTCTGCACGTCTCCCAACTCGGTGATCGTCCACGGCATCCCGGGCGATGACGTGCTCCGCGATGGCGACATCATCTCCATCGATGCCGGCGCCATCTACGAAGGTTGGCACGGCGATGCTGCCTTCACCCAGGCCGTCGGGGATGTCTCGACCGAGGTCCGGACGCTCCTCGAGGTGACGGAACAGGCACTGTGGAAGGGGATCGAACAGACCCAGGCCGGCAATCGGCTCGGCGATATCGGCGCGGCCATCGAGGCCGAGGCGTTGGTCCACGGTCTCGGTGTCGTTCGCGAGTACGTCGGGCACGGCATCGGCAGGCAGATGCACGAGGCACCGTCGGTTCCCAACTACGGACGTCCCGGCAAGGGCCTGCGGCTGAAGGCGGGGATGGCGCTCGCCATCGAGCCGATGTTCAATCTCGGCACGGCCGATTCGAACGTCCTCGACGACGGATGGACCGTCGTGACCGCCGACGGGAGATGGTCCGCGCACTTCGAGCACACCGTCCTCCTGACAAAGGACGGCACCTACGTGTCGACGCTGCCGGAACCCCGACTCGTCCCCAAGCCCTGATCGGGTCGCCTCCGACAAGGTTGCCCGATCTGAGGTTGCCCGATCTGAGGTTGCCCGATCTGAGGTTGCCCGATCTGAGGTTGCCCGATCTGAGGTTGCCCGACATCGTTGGCCGGCCCGGTCGCGCCACGTGATTGCCCGATCCGCATGCGCCTTCTGGCGGGCCGATCCTCTTGGACGATCCGCGTGCGCCGTTTCCCCCTTCCCGCCTCCACCCTCGTCGAGTATGTTCGGCGGCACCCATGACACGCACCATGAGAGGCACCATGAACAGAATCGCCATCGTCTCGATCGCCGTGGCGCTGGTCGTCGCCGCTTGCAGCTCGTCCTCCGAAGACGCGGCGCCGGCATCGACCACCTCGACCGTCGAGGACACTGCAGCCGCATCCACGACCGTGGCGGAATCGCCGGAGTCGACGACCACGACGGCTGCGCCCACGACGACGATGCAGGACACGACCACGGTCGCTGCGTCGGCCTCGATCGGTGAGTGCGTCATCGGCACCTGGGAGCTCGACAGCCAAGCGTTCTTCGACCAAATCGTGGCTTCGCTTCCCGAGGACGAGCAAGTCGGGACGTTCACCTTCAAGGGCGGGCAGTATCTCTTGGTCGTCGAAGGCGATGGCACGTTTGCCTCCATCAGGGACGATTGGTCGTTCGGCGCTGAAACGGACGATGGCGAGATCGAGCTCAGGATCAACGACGAGCAGACGGGCACCTACGAGTTCGACGGAACGGTGCTGAGCACCACGTTGGCCGGCGGGTCGCCCGCGGAAGTCGAGCTCCTCGTCGATGGGGTTCCCTTCGAGCTGCCAGGGGGACGAACACCGGTCGAGCCACCGGCAGCGGAGTTCGAGGGTGCAGTCGTGTCCTGCGATGGCGACGTGATGTCCTCGTCGGTTCCCGGCGAGGAGTTCGCAGCGACGTGGAGGCGGGTCGGCTGACGCATCTGGCCGGGTTTGCGCGCGCTGGGTGGTTTCGCTGGACGCGAGGCCGCTGAACGCCTATTTTGAGCGTGTCCTCAAGGTTCATGAGTTCCTTAGACAGGGATTAAGCGATTTGGTAGTGTGGGCCATGAACCGAAGGCAACGCACCTGACGCGTCATCACCCAACGAGGCGCTGGCAGGCACCAACGACCGAAGGAGGTCCCCGTGGGACTGGATCGCGACACCTTCAACCTCGTCATGTCCTCGATCAAGGACTACGCAGAGCACGAGCTCGACGATGCGACCCTGATCGAAATCGACACCAAGGACGAGTTCCCCGAGGAGATCGTGCGCGGCCTGTGCGGAGACGTTCTCGGCGTCTCCCTGCTGTTCATCCCCGAGCACTATGGCGGCATGGGCGGGGATGCCTTCGACGTGTACCGCGTGTCCGAGCTGATGGCGGGGATCGACCTCGGAATCGCAACGGGTGCCCTGGCGACCTTCCTCGGGTCGGACCCGATCGTCTTCGGTGGCACCGATGAGCAGAAGGCGCGCTGGATCGGTGCGATTGCCGAGCAGGGGCTCCTGATGGCGTACGGGGCGACGGAGCCCGAGGCCGGAAGCGACCTGAGCGCTCTGCGCACCACGGCGAAACCGGTTGAAGAGGACGGTGAGGTCACCGGCTACCTCATCAACGGCAACAAGCAGTGGATCTCCAACGGTGGCTATGCCGACCTGTACACGATCCTCGCCGCGGCGCCCGGGGGCCCGACGTGGTTCGTCGTCGACCACGAGACCGAGGGGTTCACGAAGGGTGCTCCCGAGGACAAGCACGGCATCCGAGCATCCAACACGGCGGCCCTGAGCCTCCAGGACGTCTTCGTGACCCCGGACCGCATCGTCGGTGAGGTCGAAGGGCAGGGTCTCGTCCAGGCCCAGATGGTCTTCGGGTACACCCGGCTCATGGTGGCTGCATTCGGCCTCGGGGGCGGATGGGCGGCGATGGATCGCGCCATTCCGTATTCCCTCGAGCGCATCCAGGCAGGTTCGCCCCTCTCGGACAAGCAGGGGTACACCCACAAGCTCATCGTCCCCCACGTCGTGCGGCTCGAAGCATCTCGCGCCTACATCGAGGCGACGGCAGAGCGCCTCGATGCCGGCGAGGAGCTCCTCAACACCGAGGGAGCGATCGCCAAGTACCTCGCGTCCGAGGCGGGCAACGATGCCGCCGACGCGGCGATCCAGGCGCTCGGCGGGTACGGGTACACCAAGGAGTACATGGTCGAGAAGTACAAGCGAGA
>JASJCF010000037.1 GCA_030066265.1 Acidimicrobiia bacterium
TGATGACCGACTCCCAGGACTGGTGGCCGGCCGACTACGGACACTACGGGCCATTCTTCATCCGCATGACCTGGCACGCTGCAGGCACGTACCGCATCGCTGACGGTCGAGGCGGAGGCGGAACGGGCGCACAGCGGTTTGCGCCGCTCAACAGCTGGCCGGACAACGCCAACCTCGACAAAGCACGCCGGCTGCTGTGGCCCATCAAGCAGAAGTACGGACGCAAGATCTCCTGGGCAGACCTTCTGATCTTCGCGGGGAATCGTGCGCTCGAGACGATGGGATTCACGACCTTCGGGTTCGGTGGGGGCCGGCCGGACATCTGGGCGCCCGAGGAGGATGTGTACTGGGGTCCCGAGCGCGAGTGGCTCGGTGACGAGAGATACAGCGGCGATCGCGAGTTGGCCAATCCACTCGGTGCGGTCCAGATGGGTCTCATCTACGTCAATCCGGAGGGCCCGAACGGGAACCCGGATCCGCTGGCGGCAGCGCACGACATCCGCGAGACCTTCGGCCGCATGGCGATGAATGACGAGGAGACCGTGGCGCTGATCGCAGGCGGTCACACCTTCGGCAAGACCCACGGAGCGGCAGATGCCGACGAATATGTGGGACCCGAGCCCGAGGGCGCCCCTCTCCAGGAGCAAGGGCTCGGCTGGAGGGGGAGCTTCGGGACGGGCATGGGCGACGACTCGATCACGAGCGGTCTCGAGGGCCCGTGGACACCGGATCCGATCGCGTGGGACAACGGCTACTACGACATGCTGTTCGGTTACGAGTGGGAGCTCACCACCAGCCCCGCCGGCGCCCATCAGTGGGCGCCGAAGGACATCCAGGAGAAGGACCTCGCTCCGGACGCACACGATCCGTCGAAGACGCAGGTCCCGATGATGGCCACCACCGACCTCTCGATGATCGTGGATCCTGCCTATCGGGCGATCTCCAAGCGGTTCCACGAGAATCCGGACCAGCTGGCCGATGCCTTCGCACGGGCGTGGTACAAGCTGCTCCATCGAGACATGGGGCCCGTCACGCGCTATCTCGGGCCCTGGGTCCCCGACGAGGAGCTGCTGTGGCAGGACCCGGTCCCGGCGGTCGAGCACCCTCTCATCGACGATGCCGACGTTGCGTCCCTCAAGGCGACGATCATGGGGTCGGGTCTGTCGATCTCCCAGCTCGTGGGGACGGCGTGGTCCTCGGCTTCGACGTACCGCGACACGGACAAGCGTGGCGGCGCGAACGGAGCTCGCATCCGCCTGTCCCCCCAGGCCGACTGGGACGTCAACGTGTCGTCGAGCGTGGCAAACGTCCTGCAGACGCTCGAGGGAATCCGGCGCGACTTCAACGCCGCCCAGGCCGACGGGAAGCAGATCTCGCTCGCCGACCTCATCGTGCTCGGTGGCTGTGCGGCGGTCGAGCAGGCTGCCGGTAACGCCGGAATCGATGTGGAGGTCCCGTTCGCACCGGGTCGTACCGATGCGTCCCAGGAGCAGACAGACGTCGAGTCCTTCGCCGTACTCGAGCCCGTTGCCGACGGCTTCCGGAACTACTCCCAGAAGGGCAGCGAGCTCGCAGCTGAGCATCTGTTGGTCGACAAGGCCTTCATGCTGACGCTCACGGCGCCTGAGATGACGGCCCTGGTCGGCGGGATGCGCGTGCTCGACGCAAACGTCAGCCAATCCCCCCACGGCGTCCTCACCACGAGGCCCGAGACGTTGACGAACGACTTCTTCGTCAATCTGCTCGACATGGGCACGGTGTGGGCACCCGTATCCGAGGATGCGGACTCGTTCGAAGGTCGCGACCGAGACACGGGCGACCTCCGCTGGACGGCGACCCGAGTCGATCTGGTGTTCGGATCGAACTCGGAGTTGCGTGCCCTCGCCGAGGTCTATGGCAGCAATGATGCCCAGGACAAGTTCGTTCACGACTTCGTCGCAGCATGGGACAAGGTGATGAACCTCGACCGTTTCGACCTGGCATGATTCGCTTCGTGGAGATCGATCGATGACGAAATACGCATACTTCTGCGGGCACGAGCAGTTCCAGCCAGAGGTACTCGTGCGCCACGCCGTCCTCGCCGAGCAGGCAGGGTTCGACATGGTGGAGGTGAGTGAGCACTTCCACCCCTGGGTCGATGACCTCGGAGCGTCGGGATTCGCCTACGCCACCATCGCTGCCATGGCGGAGGCGACGGAACGGATCGAGTTCGTCACCGGGGTCACGACACCGCTGTGGCGCTTCCACCCGGCAGTGGTTGCGCAAGCTGCGGCCACGCTCGACCGCCTGAGCGGCGGGCGATTCCGGCTCGGTGTCGGCACCGGGGAGAACCTCAACGAGGGCCCGCTCGGTTACGAGTTCCCCAGATATGCCGAGCGTGCGGCCCGCATGAGCGAGGCACTCGACATCATGCGCCAGCTGCTCGACGGCGAGAAGCTGACCTACGACGGCGAGTACTACCGCACCGACCGGGCGAAGCTGTACAGCCCCCCGATCGAATCGGTGCCCATCTATCTCGCCGCCGGCGGCCCGAAGTCGGCGACACTCGCCGGCACCAAGGCGGAGGGGGTCATCACATCCGTGAAGGACCCTGCGGACACGTTCGAGCGTGTCATCGAACCGGCACGGACAGCAGCAGAAGAGGCCGGCCGCCCCTCCCCCACCGTGTTGGCATCACGATGGTCGATTCGCGCAAAGACCGAGGATGAGGCATGGACCAGCCTCGGTGCATGGCGTGGTCTCCGAGCGCCGGGACGGCTCGAGGCCGTGGATCCGAAGGATCTTCGCGAACGCGCTGACACGATGGAGCGGTCCGAGATCCTCGAGCGCTACTCGATGGTCTACTCCCCCGACGACTACGTCGAGGTGTATGAACCGTTGATCACCGAAGTGCATGCCGACATCGTCGCGATCCAGACCACGTCGCTCGACCAGGAAGCCACCATCGGCATGCTGGGGACCGACGTGTTGCCCAGACTCCGGGCGCTCGACTGAGTCAGCTCTCGATCTGACCGACGAGGGCGAGCGCAATGCGGTTGAAGTCGTCGCCGTAGGCCCCGTCGGTGATGGCAGCCCACACACCCGGTGCCACCACATCGACGTAGGCGACGCGAATGCGGTCGGCCTCCTCGGACGCCGATAGGTCCTGATAGGTGTCAGCGAGCAACGTCCCGAACCCATCGCTCAGGGTGGCGATCAGATCGACCTCCCACGAGCCATCGTCACGCATCCTCGTGTACACCACCGAGTCGGTGCTGGGACCCCCCGAGATCGGAACCTTGGCGAACTCGCTTCCCTCGGCGGTGAACGTCTCGCTCTGCCCGACCGTGAGCGACGAGATGGGCCGAGCGGCGAACTCGGCGAATCCTTCCGAGAACGAAACCCAGTAGGCGCCCTGGGTCGATGCGGGCACACCCTCATCGAGGTACGAGGCGGTGGTGGCCTCGTCGAGGTCGTTTTCGATGCTCAGGATGATGGCGAGCGAGTCCTCGTGGACGGAAGCCGTTGCGCCGGCCACATCCCCTGCATCGATCGCCTCGAACCAGGCGACGACCGCTCGCTCGGGGTTCGGATGGCCAGAGGCTTCCTCACCGCTCGATGAGCAGGCGGGCGCGATCAGCGCAACGGCGAGGGCGACGGTGAAGGTGCGGAGCACGCTGCGAGGGTACCGACGAGGGTCAACAACCGGCCTGCGCTAGCGTGCCCGAAATGGGGTTCTCGTGGGTGAAGGCGCTGGTCGTCGGGCTCGTCGCAGGGTTCGTCGCCGGTCTGCTGGGCATCGGTGGTGGTGTCATCGTGGTGCCGGGGCTGGTCTTGCTCGTGGGCATGACCCAGTACGCAGCAGCGGCGACGTCGGTGGCGACGATCGTTCTCTCCGCAGCCGCCGCAGTGGTGGCGTTCGGCGTGAACGGCAACGTCGACTGGGCGGTCGCCCTCGTCGTGTTCGTGGGCTCGTCCACGGGCGCCTGGTTCGGAGCCCGCTATCAGGACCGGATCCCCGAGTGGCTGCTCGCCGGTGCCTTCTCGATCATCATGGTCATCTCGGCGATTCGGATGTGGTTGTGATCGTGGAAATCATCGCGTTCATCCTGCTCGGGCTGTTCGCGGGCTTCCTCGCCGCCACCCTGGGCATCGGCGGCGGAATCATCTTCGTGCCGGCATTCGTCTCCCTCTTCGCGTTCTCGCAGTTGGACGCGCAGGGGACGAGTCTCGCCATCATCGTTCCGACGGCGGTGATCGCCACGATCGGTCACGCCAGGGCCGGCAGGGTCGTGTGGAAGGTCGCTGCCGTGACCGGCCTGGCCGGCGTCGGCGGCGCCGTCCTCGGCTCGCTTCTGGCGTTCGAACTCGACGAGACCGTCCTCCGGAGGATCTTCGCCGTCGTGCTCGTGATCCTCGCCATTCGGATGTTCATCCGAGCGGTGCGGCTACGCCAGGCCGAGTCAGCGACCGATGGGAGCTGAGACCGTTCCGGTGGTGCGGAGTCGCATACGCGCGTCGGGATCTCCGAGGTCGGACGCACGCCACAAGAACGCGAGGTAGGCCAATCCGGTGAGCTCGCCGAGCCACAGGAGCGGATTCGTCACCAGATCGGCGAGATAGGCCCCGTAGCTTGCAAAGCCCGAGGTGGCGAACTCCCAGCCGAAGAGCGGCCACCAAAGCGTCTCCGGGAGCTGCCACATCGCATCGAGGGCGAGGTGGATGAGAATGCCGACGGCGAACAGCATCCACCGCTTCCGCGTCGGGCCGCGCCGGGTGGCGAGCAGCACGACGATCATCACGATTGCGCCGAACAGGATCGAATGGGACATCAGCCGGACGTGCTCCACCGTCGACCAGAGCACCACGCCGATCGGGAGATCGATCAGGTCGGGGAGGATCGCGCCAAGCGCAAGGAAGCGAAGGTCCATCGCCGGATCTCGGAAGGCATATCGGATGAACGCCGTCGTCGCACCGACGTGCCAGAAGAGCATCTCAGACGACGAGGATGGACCTGCAATGGATGCAGCGCGGTGGATCGTCCCTGGAGATCGAGGCGATCTCGGCGGCTGACAGGCTGAGGTGACACGCGCCACACACCCCGTCGGCGAGCCGACCCACGACTCGCCCTTCCCTGCGGCTGCGGAGATCCTCGTAGACGGAGAGAAGATCGGGATCCACCAGGGCGACGGCGGCCTGCTTGCGCTCCTCCTTGATGGCGAGCTCCTTGTCGATCGCGGCCCACTCGACCTGGATGGCAGCCGTCAGTCGGTCCTTCTCCGCAGTGGCGACCTCGAGGGCGGTCTCGAGCTCCGACACTCGCTGCTCCGCCTGCTCCTTCTGCTCCATGTACTCGAGGACCTCGTCCTCGTACGTCGAGACCTTCTTGTAGAGCATCTCGACCTCTCGGCGCAGGTAGTCGGCGTCCCGCGCCGACAGCCCTCCCGCATAGAGCCGGTTCTGCTCCGACGCCGCCTTCTCGGCTGCGATCTCGAGCTCGCCGTTCGTCTTGTCGAGGCCGAGCTCCGCCTGCTTGAGGTCGCTTCTGGCTTGGGTGAGCGAGGAATCGAGGTGTTCGACCTCTCCGTGGGCAACCCGATACTGCTCCAGCTCGGGCAGTGAGTTCCGATCGTCGAGCAGCTTGTCGATCTGGAGATCGATCTCGTGCAGATCCAGCAGATCTGCGGTGCTCGTGATCTGGTCCACGTTCACACCTCCCAGGGGGTGGGATCTTCTTCGAACAGGATGGCGCCGTCGACCGCCTGGCTCACCGCAGCGTACAGCGATGCGATCCCTGGGCGTTCGGTGGCCGCATGCCCCGGATCGATCACCGCCATCCCTCGCTCCGCAGCTGCTGCGGCGGCATGATGCGACACGTCGCCGGTGACGATCGCGTCGGCGACGCGACCGGCATCCTGGATCGCTCGACCGCCCGATCCGGGCAGAACGGCGACCGTTCTCACCGTGCCCTGCCCGTGCGTCACACGAACGTGCCCACCGAGCACCGTGTGGACGCGTGTCGCCAGCTCTTCGACGTCCATGGGATCCGGCACGGTACCCCACCGGCCGATCGCCGTCTCGGGCTCCTCATCGCTCGCCCACCGCCCCGACACCTCGATGTCGAGGGCCGCCATCAGCGCATCACCGGTTCCCGGATCGGCTGCGTCCATCGCCGTGTGCACGGCGATCACCGACACCCCCGATGCGGCAAGGGTCAGCGCCCTTCCGGAGGCGGTCGGGCCCGCCACCAAGCGCGTGGTCGGCTCGAACAGCAGCGGGTGATACGCCACCAGCGTCGCGAGTCCCTCGGCCACGGCACGCTCGACGACGGTCGGTGTCACCTCGTGGCACACGGCGATCGCTCCGACCTCGTTGTCTGGCCATCCGAGCTGCAGCCCGACGGGATCCCACGGCTGGGCATTCCCGAGGGGAAATCGCGCATCGAGGCGATCGACGAGCTCGGCCACGCGCATCACCGGAGCTCCTTGGTCAGATGTGCGATCCCGTCGATCACCTGCCGATCACCGTATCCGAGGCTCTCGAGCAGCCGCTCGACGGCGCGGTTGTCCGGCAGATACAGGGCCACGAACTGTCCCACGCCTCGCTCCCGAGCCAGAGGCTCGAGCGCCAGCAACAACGCCGAGCCGACCCCCTGCTTGCGCCACGGCACGTCGACCACGATCGCAACCTCGGCGACTCCCGGCTCGGTGGTCTCATAGCGACCGATGCCCACGGACACCCCCTCGGAGTCCATCGCCAACAGCGCAAGCCGCTTCACGTAATCGACGGTCGCCAGGTATTCCAGATGGGCACGATCGGTGGGCGGCGCCGCTGTGAAGAACCGACGCCTGATCGTGTCGATGTCCGCAACGGCGAAGGCGTGCTCGATCCGCGCGACGTCGTCGGGCACCAGCGGGCGAACGAAGATGCGCTCGCCGCCGACGAGCGGCACCCAGGCTTCGGCCTGCGCTGCGTACCCCTCGGGCGTCTCGGCCGGCTGCATCGGCGACAAGTGGGCGTCGGATTCCATGTCAGGGCCTCCCGAGGATCACCGGCAGCCGATGTGAGCCGACCCGGATCCGGTTTCGCCTATCGGTGAGCGACGACCGCTGAACCATGCCCTCCATTCTGGACGCAGCCGGCCCCGTAACCGAGATCCTTCGACTCTGGGACCCATCGACCCTAGGACTCCCCGACACCGGGATCGGCCTCGCCGGGGAGCAGCCGCCATCAGGACGGCCGGCGACCGCCGTGGGCCTACGGTTCCGGGGCGTCGAAGCCGATTCCGATCACAAACCGTGCCGAGTGTGCCATCATCGACGCCATGGCTTCACTCGTCGAGATCGCTTCGTACAGCACCACCTTCGGCGCAAAGGTCGCCGTTGCCCACCTCGAGTCGATCGGGATCGACGCGACCGTTGCGACGGACAATGCCGGGGGTGCCATACCGTCGATGACCGGCTTGGGTGGGGGCGCCAGAGTGTTGGTGCGCGCCGAAGACGTCGATCGCGCCGTGGAGGCGCTCGAATCGATGGACGACGCAGAGGACGAGGACGCCGGCTGAAATCACCGGGATCGCAGGATCACCGGGATCGGGAAGTCAGGTGATCAGCGGCCGTAGTTGGCGACGCTGTCGGCGATCGTGTCGTATTCCTGATCGAGCGCCTGCCCGGCGAGTGCCACAGCGAAGATCGCAACCATCGCGATGAACATGACCACCATGACGTATTCCACCACGCTCGCACCACGCTCTTGCGACGACCACGAACGGTACGCAGCGTGCACCCTGACCGCTTGTGCTGTGAACCGATTCATCATGTCGTTGATCATGGCGAACAATCCCCGTTCCGACCATGGGTCGCAGGACCCAATTGTGACCACTATGGGTGGTTGATCGGTGACTAGTCGCCGAACCTTGAGCACTTCGCGGGCCTCGGAGATCGGTCGGCCTCAACCGGCGTCGAGTTCCTCCAAGCGAAGCTCCACGAGTCGGCGAACGATGGGCTCGGGCAGCGGCTGATCGATGGGAAACTTCAGCGTGCCTGCGGACCACTCGTGCCCCTCGAGCATGTCTGCGGCGCGCTCCAACACGGATCCGGAGTGTGGGTAGTAGCCACAGTGTGCCTTGAAGGCGGCGTATCCGGCGACCGGCGTGCCATCGACCGCAAAGGCCGGCACTCCATACGAAAGCCGCTCCTCGGCGTCAGGCAGGACCGCCCGGAGGGTGGAACGGAGCTCCCTCAGCGTGCTCGCTCGGGGCTCTTCGAGACCGAGGAGGTACGCATCGACCTGCGGGGTGGTGTCCGGAGCCATGGCTCCGATGCTATCTGCGTCGGCCCGGACTGCGCATCCACCCGTTCGGTGCCCGTCACGATCTGACCGCTTCGATCATCTCAGGCGTCGCATACTGCATCCGGGTACCGGTGCCGCCCTCTGCGAAAGCGATCAGATCATCGACGACCATACGCCCGATCTCCCGGAGGGCGGCGGGGATCGCACCCGCCCGGTGGGCGCTGAATACGGCATTCGGCGCGGTCCGAATCCTGTGGTGTTGGTCGAAGGGCTCGGTCGGGAACACATCGATCGCCGCTCGGAAACGCCCCTGGAGGACGAGGTCCGTCATCGCCTCGAAGTCGACGAGGTGGGCACGGCTGATCACCACGAGCAGATCATCGGGCTCGAGCCGCTCCATCAGGTCGCGCGATACCAGGTGGAGATTGGCCGGCGCCGGCGCCGCCAACACGTACACCACGTCACTGTCATCGAAGAGCCTGTCCAGGCCGACCGGCTCGATCGACCGAGCCCTGAGGGCGTCATCATCGATGAATGGATCGAATCCCAGGACCTCGACTCCGAAGGGCGCAAGCAGCGGATGCAGGCTCGCAGCTAGGCCCCCTGCGCCGATGAAGCCGATCGTGGAACCGAACAGCGTGGTGGCTCCCACCGTCCCTTCGTGGAGCCAGAGCTCTTCACCTCTGCGGAAGGCGATGTCACCCTCCGGGACGAGCCGTTTGGCAGCGAGCGTGAGCGCAAGCGCCATCTCCGCCACGGCCGGGCCGAAGGCATGCGCACAACTCCCCACTGCGATATCCCGCTCGAAGCAGGTTGCGTAGTCCAGATCCGGGTGGCTGTGCCCGCCGGCGACCTCGAGGATGCACCGGAGGTCGGGACCGGCTCCTGCGAGCGCTGTCGTCCCGTAGTGCCACGTGCCGAACACCACAGCGAAGCAGGACTGGATCGCTTCCTCGAACGCAGCGTGCGGCATCGGGCCGTCCTGCCCCCAGACGACGTCAAAGCGCTGGTCCAGGACCTCACGCGTCTGCCGATCGAAGATCTCATCCATCGTCCGGAAGTCGGGAGCGACGATGACCTGCGGCTTCATGGGTTCTGGCTCGGGTAGGTCACGCCGACCTGCGCGCGGATCGCATCCATCCACTCCATGACGGCGAGCGTGTCCCGGTGCGGGCGGACGGGGCTTTCGACCAGGCCCTCGCTGATGCATCGCTCGGTCTCAGCGACTTGGAACTCGAAACCGTGGACATCGACCTCGATCGGGAATCGGTCGACGACATCGCCGCCACGTTCGAGTGTCAGGAGCGGGCTGTGGTGGAACGGTGCGGACACGCGGACCCTGCCGTCGGATCCGGAAATCACTGCTTCGTTCGGCGTGTCGGATCGGAACGTGGAGATCCACGATGCGCTGACGTCGTTCGCATGCCGGGAGATGACCGATGCCTCGAGGTCGACGCCGGTCGGCCCGACCAGGCCGTCGGCGACGAAGCGCAGCGGACTGCCTGCGAAATGGTGGATGAGCGTCATGGGATACACGCCGAGGTCGAGGATCGACCCACCGCCCAGCTCTCGACTCAACCATCTGCGATCGACATCGATCGGAGCGGAGAATCCCAGGGTCGCCATGATCGTGCGCAGCTCCCCGATCGCCCCGGAGGCAACCAACGCATCGAGCTGGGCGAGGAACGGATGGAACCGCATCCACATCGCTTCCATGGCGAACACACCAGTGGCCGTCGCCGCACCGAGCATCCGGCTCGCCTCGTCGGCGTCCAGGGCGATCGGCTTCTCACAGAGCACCGGCGTCTGGCTTGCGATGCAGGCGAGCACGTTTGGGAGATGCTTATCGTTCGTCGTGCCCACGTAGACGACATCCACCTCGGGGTGTTCGGCCACTGCGTCGTGGGAATCCAGGGCGTGGGGGATGTCATGCGTCGAGGCGAACGCGGCCGCCGCACCGGGGCGTGCCGACCCGACGGCGACGATGGGAGACCCGCGCTCACGGAGGCAGGCGACCATCGACCGAGCGATGTCCCCGGTTCCCATGATGCCCCATCGCAGATCTGCCATCACCTCAACGCTAGACGTCGGCGACGACCATGGGTGCACTCAACCGACGATCATTCGAGCCGGGCAACGCGCAGACCCGCGTCCTGACGCGGTCAGGTGTCTCGGCGCGCACGCCGGCCCACGAACCTGTCACACCCGCCACGTACGGTGCCACCATGAGTTACTTGCCCGACGATCCGTCGGGTGGGGGCTTCGTGGAAGAGGCGGCGGCCGAAGACCTCTCCCGAATCGACGACGAGCGCCTGGAGGCATCGATCCCGGCGCTCCTCAGACACATCGATGCGATGCAGGCGCAGCTGACCCTGCGGGTTGCCGAGTACCACCGACGAGGTCTGGCGGAGAGCACGCACGCCCTCTCCACCAAGCAGTGGCTCGCACACCGCTGCCGCATCACCAAGCCGCACGCCGCCTCGCTCCTGCACACCGGCCGGTCCCTCGCCGCCACGACTCATGTACGGGAGGCCGCCCTCACCGGCGCGATCACTTCGGTAGCCGTGAAGAAGCTCACCGCCGCCCGAGACCGGCACCCGCGACAGTTCCCCCTCCACGACGGCGTGCTCGCCGAGGCCGCCACGTATCTCGACCCCGCCGAACTCCAGAGGGCGATCCAACACTGGGAACAGCAGGTGGACCACCCGAGCGCCGTCGCGCAGGTCAAGGCGAAGCGGGATCGGCGCCGCTTGTCGATCAGCCAGACGTGGGACGGCATGTGGGCGCTGACCGGTGAGCTCGACCCGGAGACGGGATCCATGGTCTCGACGGCACTCAACGCCCACATCGAGCAATCGAATCTCGATCCCAGCGACCGACGATCGCATCGCCAGAAGATGGCTGACGCACTTGCCGACCTCTCCCAGCATCACCTCGACCACCACACCGATCATGCAACGGGCGGCCAGCGCCCGCACCTCACCGTGACCGTCGAGTTCGACACGCTGCGAGCGGACATCGAGAAGACGGCGCTGCCGGAGCTCGACGGCCTGCCGGTTCATCCCCACACCGTCCGCAAGCTGGCGTGCGACAGCACGCTCATCCCGATGGTGCTCGGTGCGGACGGTGATCCGCTCGACATCGGCCGGGCAACGCGAGTGGTCCCGCCTGCGATACGAAGGGCGCTCGAGCACCGACACGGCGGCTGTTCGTGGCTGGGCTGCGATCTGCCGGCGCCGTGGTGCGACGCCCACCACATCCATCACTGGGCCGATGGCGGGCCCACGAGCCTGGAGAACCTCACGTTGCTCTGCCGGCGCCACCACACCGCCGTGCACGAGGGGCGGACGCAGCCGGCGTTCGATCATTCCGGGTCCGACCCGCCGGCGTATCCGCCGTGACGGCGCGACCGCGCCTACCGATGCGGCCCCGCCTCAGGCTGCGTCCACGGCGCTGATGACCCAGGCGACGCCGTCTGTGGCGTCCTCGACCCCGAGATACAGGTTCCAGCCCCCAATTCGATCCCCTGGGTCCCACAGGACCCAGCGAAGCTCGCGCGCCTCATCCCCGAGCTGGGCGACGTGATCGGGTACTTCGTCATACCCGAGAGCCTCGAGCACCACCCACCACGCTCCAGCCCGTCCGGCGGGTGTGCCGCGACGTCGGCCGTAGCCGCCGCCCGATGCGCCCGCCCACGCCATCGCCTCCATTGCCTGAGCGGGTGTGACTTCGGTCATGCGGATGCGATGGGGCCCGAGCGAGCGGATCGCCTGCTCGATGGTGCCATCCACGGTCGCCACTTCGGCCTTGCCCTGGCTGTCCTCCCACCACGGCTTGACGAGGTCCAGCATCACGTCGGTGACGGAGTCCTCGGGCTGGATCGGAGCAGCATCGGAGAGTTCCACCCACTCCATGGCGATCTCGTGGATGTCATCGGGGAAGGCCGCACGATCTGACTTGTACTCGGCGACCGGGTACGCCGGCTCCCAGGACTGGATGGCGACGGGGATGCCGAGGATCTGCGGGTCGATCTCGGCCTCCCTGACCTCGTCACCCCGGATCGAGCGCTCGTGCGCAACCATGGCTCGCACGGTGGGAACCGTGAGGTGTGGCTCCAGGTCTTCCCACGGGTGGCTGGATGCTGCCACTTCCCACAGAGGCCCGAGCGCGAAGCGACCACGGCCGTCGTCCATCACGGACGCCGCGACTTCCCCGGGCGCCTCCAGGGCCAACCGGTACTCGGCGAACTGGGCAACGGCCCAAACCTGCTTGCCGCGCTCGACGGCCTCTTCACACCGGTCTCGCAGATCGATCAGCTCGTCCCACGCTCGTCGGCTGCAGATCCCGTCGATGTGTCGCAGCAGACCAGCGAGATCGGATGCCTCGATGAGCGCAGTCACGGCGTCGTCGGTCACCATGGCGACGTTAGCTAGCCGGCGACCGCCTGGGCGCACGAGCGACCCGACACCGATACCACTCCGATCCCCACGAAGGTCAGCGCAGTGGTGCGATGTTCACCCGTCAGCGTGACGCAGATGGTCCCGCCATCGACGGTCGACTCGGACACGGCGAGGCCCGCACCGGCAGCGGCCGATGCCGCATCCGTCGCTCGCGCTTCGTCGAGCAGGATGTCGCCTCGGTGAGCAGCGAGCTCGTCGATCATCGCTGCGCCCGCCTCCGCAGCGACATCGGCGGCGAGACCGAGTTCCACATGGGCTGTGTGCAGGCGCGCGACATCCACGGCGACGGCGAGCACCACGAACGTGACGAACATCAAGCCACCCAACAGAGGCAGCATCGAACCGCGCTCGGAGGCTGCGCTCCCTTCGTCTCCTATGCGGAGAAAGGTCATCGGCCGCTCCGATAGGGGCTGATCGGAGCTTGGGTTCTGCGCTCGATCGTCGCCCGGACCGTGGTGAACTCGATTCCGAGCACCGTGACAGGGACTGCGGCCTCGACCACCACCAGGGATCCGTCGATCACAACGTCGATCTGGACTTCTGGATCCCCGTCGGGAGGCGATCCGTGACGGGCCACCCATGTTGCCGTATCGGTGGCTTCCGTGACAGCCCGCACCCTGGCTTCCGAGAAGTGCAGAACGGCGACGAGACTCGGGATCGCCAACGCAGCCACGGCGAAGCCCACCACGGCGACCTCGATCATCGCAAGCCCTCTCTCGCCGTTCACGGCGGTACCGCCACGGTGCGTGTGCGTTCGACGGCCACATCGATCGGAACGAGATCGGGCCCGGGTGGCAACCATCGGTACCGGAGCGCAACGGTCACGGTTGCTCCGTCGCGGGTGATGGCTGCGTGGCTGATCTCGACTCCGGGTACGGCACCGAGGACCTCCCTCCGGACTCGATCCAGCGTTGCCTCGTCCTCTGCGCCCATGGATACGCGCCGTGCTGCGGCATCCACCGAAGCGCCGACCATCGACCGCGCCGTGACGGCGAATCCAATCTGGACGATGATCACGAGCAGCAGGAAGAACACCGACATGGCGGCGATGCCCTCGACGGTGTAGCTCCCGCGCGCTAGCCGAAGAAGGCGCCGAACTGTCCGGCGACGTTGTTCCATATGTCTCCAGCGGTGTTCCGCACCTCCGGAAGGAGCAGCGCGATCACCAGGATCGCAATGGTCGCCAAGCCAAGCCACTCGACGGTGGTGGCTCCTCTCTCAGTCTGCATGAGGGGTCTCCTTTCTCTCCACTCCCAAGCCCGACCTGGGATCCAATGGGTTTCGTCACGGCGTTCCCGACAGCGACCGGAGGCCGACCAGGGTCGGGTACAACAGGAACAGGAGCGCCGTTGGGACCATGAGGGCGAGCACCGGGCCGTATGCAGCAATGGCCCGCCTCCCACCCTCGGCGGTGAGATCGCGCTCGATTGCGGCACGAAAGTCAGCGCTCAGATCGATCAAAAGGTCGCTCAACCTCCCACCCTGCTCGTGGGCGTGGGCGAGCGTCTCGTAGAGTCGGCGGCCATCGGGATGCGGAGCCGATCGAGCCGCCTCCAGCAAGGCAGCCGGCACCGAGGTCCCGTCGTGTGTGGAGTGGGACACGAATCGGAGCGACTCTGCAACCGCGCCGTTGGTTGACGTGGCAATGCGGTCGATCGATGTGGAAATCGATTCACCCGATACCACCAGCATCGCCATTGCATCGGTGATCACCGGGAGCTCGAGCCGAAACCTCCTCACGGTCTCCTGCTCTCGTCGTGCCTTGCGGATGCGCCAAACGAGGTATCCCCCGAGACCGCCTGCGATGGCGAGCCCCGCCGTCGATCGTCCGGGGCCGCTGATGAACAGGTCACCTTGGGCGATCAGTGCTCCGGCCAGCGCGCCGACCACGACCCACGGGACGGCGGCGGTGTTCGGTGGGCGTCGGTTGGTCGACGAAGACGGAGCAGATCCCGACGTCCGGTCCAGATACGGGGCCAATCGCTGGCTCAGACCGGGCCCTGGCCGCCAGGCGATCAGGGCCAGCACGGCACATCCGATCACGATCGCAGCCGCCCATCTCATGAGATGACCCTCCAGATCAGAGGGAGCACAGACGGCGGGCAGGCGCGCATCATCGGAAGACCCTCGGCGGTTGCGACAATCGTGCGGCCCGCCTCGCCAGGACCCACCCACACCCGGTGAGGACGAGACCGACGACCACGACGACCACGCCAGT
>JASJCF010000038.1 GCA_030066265.1 Acidimicrobiia bacterium
TGGGCTTCACCGACCCCCGAAACGCCCGGCGGATCGTCTTCGAGGAAGTGCTCGACCGCACTGGCGAACAGCTCCGGCTCAGCCAAGACCGACTCGTGCCCAAGCTCCGGGAGCCGCACGACTTCGGCATGGGGAATCAGCGCAGCCAGCTCCTCCTGCCTCGGGACCCTCACGAGGGCATCCCGCTCGGGAATGACCACGAGCACCGGCATGGCGAGCGAACCGATGCGCGAACGGGCATCGAAGCGCCACATCGCAAAGGCGGCCTCGTGGTAGAGGTTGGCGTCTCTCGCCAGCAGCGAGTCCCACATCCAGGCTTCATCCTCGATGCCGATCAATCCGTTCCGTTTCAACACCAGGAACGATGCCCACACTGCTTCGGCGCGGGAGATCCGTGCAACCGCCCTGGTGAAAGCGAAACCCAGCCAACTCAGCGGCCGAAGGGTCGCCAGGGGGCGCGCAGCGGTTGCGCCCAGAACGAGCTTCGACACAGCGCCGGGATGGCTGAGTGCGAACTCCTGGGCCACCATCCCCCCCATCGAGTAGCCGAGGACCGCAACCGGTTCGGCGATGCCGAGCTGATCCAGAATCGCTTTCACTTCCTCCGCCACGTCCGAGAGCTCGAAGCGGCCTCGGATCCTGTCGGACTTCCCGTGGTTTCGGAGGTCGGGCACGATGACGCGATAGCGCTGGGCGAGCCGCGGTGCGAGCTTGTGGAACGCCATCTCACCATCGAAGTTCCACCCGTGGATGAGCACGAGGACGGGCGCATCGGCGTCCCCGAGCTCACGAACGAAGAACTCATGGCGACCGACGAAGACCGATCGTCCAGGCACCATGAGGGGCCGCCGCTGCTCACCCATCGTGCGCGGGACCGGGTCCGGCCCGAAGAGCCTCCAGGCGAGCCAGGCAAGTCCCGCAGCAGCGAATGACCGTCCAAGGATTCGGCGCACCATCTCACGGTACCCACGGCTCGAAGAGCCGCAAACCGCTCACGCTCACGGGCGTGCACACCTCGAAACGGTCATCCAATGCCGAAGGTCGCTCGAGACCGACACTGATCGATCCCGCCGCCGCCATCGGGATGCCGGCTGATGCGCTGTTTCACCGCACCAGCAGTCCTAGCGTCTGGTCGATGGACGACGTCCGCCTCACGGCCTTCTCCCACGGAGCCGGTTGAGCGTGCAAGCTCGGCCCTGACGAGCTGACGCAGGTTCTGCGTCCCCTGCACGATCACCCAGCGACGTCACACCCGGATCTCATCGTGGGATTCTCCGGGGCGGATGACGCCGGCGTCTTCCGGGTCTCCGACGACCAGGCCCTCGTGCAAACCGTCGACTTCTTCACGCCCGTCGTGGATGATCCCTTCGATTGGGGCCGGATCGCCGCATCCAACGCACTGTCGGATGTGTATGCGATGGGTGGCGATCCGCTGACCGCACTCCAGCTGGTCGCCTGGCCGAGGCAGGGCCCTCCACTGTCGCTCCTCGAGGACGTCGTGCGAGGCGGGGCAGCCGTGATGGACGAGGCCGGGTGCACCATCGTCGGTGGCCATTCCATCGATGATGCGGAGCCCAAATACGGCTTCGCCGTGACCGGCGTCATCCCGCCCGACGACATCATGACGAACGCTGCAGGGGAAGCAGGGCAGGTGCTCTTCATCACCAAGCCGATCGGAACCGGCATCATCTCGACGGCGATCAAGAACGGAGCAGCCAGCGACGAGGCCGCAGCGGCAGCCATCGAGACCATGGCTCGGCTCAACGATCGCGCGGCGGCGGCAGCCAGACGGATCGGGGTGCGCGCGGCAACCGACGTCACCGGGTTCGGGCTGCTCGGCCACCTCGCCGAAATGGTCCGCGCCTCGGGGGTGAGCGCCTTCGTGGAGATGGACGCTGTTCCCCTGCTCCCGGAGGTACGCGCCCTTGCGGAAGCGGGCATGGTCCCCGGTGGGTCCAAACGCAACCTGGCTGCCGTTTCGGCCATGCTGGACCAGCGCACGAGCGACCCGATCGATGCGGTCATCGCAGCCGACGCCCAGACGTCTGGTGGCCTACTGCTCGCCGTCGATCCGGCACTCGCCCCGGCTTTCGAGCAGGCCCTCGACGATTCCGGGGTGACGGGATGGCGCATCGGCCAACTTGCGACCCGCACGTTCGAGCACGGTCCCGCCGGACATCTCATCCTGCTCTGACGCACCATCGTTCGAACGACGATTGGGGCTCTTCCACCACATTGTGTGGGCCTCGAATCCACCGAGCGCGTCGACTCGACACTTCCAGGGATTGGCACTTGATCGGCTCGCAGAATCCGGTACGGTGAAACTGCTGGGTCGCACGCACGACCCTCCGCGGGTCCTCTCGTCCCCCCTGGAGGACCTGCGAAATCGCACAACGGGCCCCTATCCCCCTAGGGGCCCGTTGTTCATTCGTGGTGGCCCCATCACTCGATAGGCTGACCCTGCCGATGAGACTCCGCATACCCCGCCCGCGTCAGTTCGGATCCATGATCCGGGATCTCGCGCGTCGCAATCCGGGTGAGGCGGAGGCCTACCTCGACACCCATCACGCGGCGTGGGAAGAGCTCGCCGAGCGGAATCCCCACGATGCCGCCGACATCCTCGAAGCACTTCCTGAAGAGGGCGCTGCCGACCTGTTGACCGATCTCGACGTCGACGACGCAGGTGATGTCCTCGATGAGATGCGCCCCGAAGCGGCCGCCGACGTCCTCGAAGAGTTGACCGCCGCCGAAGCCGCCGAGCTCGTGAGCGAGATGGAAGCGGACCAAGCGGCCGATGTCATCGGAGTTCTCGATGCCGAGCAGCGAACCGCCGTGCTCGGCTTGCTCGACCCCGAGACGGCAGCGGACGTCGCCGAGCTCCTGGTGTACGCAGCCGATACCGCCGGCGGCATGATGACGACGGACTTCGCCGCCCTCCCTGGGGGGATCTCGGCGGGTGAAGCCATCGAAGCCCTCCGCCGGCTGCACGACGAACTCGGATCCAACTTGCTCTACGTCTACGTCGTCGATGAGGCCGAACGGCTACTCGGCGTCGTGTCGTTCCGCGATCTGGTGTTCGCCCGGCCGGGCGTGAGTCTCGAGGAAGTCATGGAGCCACACGTCGTGCGGGTGCGCACCGACACCGATCGAGAGCAGGTCGCCGAGCTGCTCCAGCGGTATCGGCTGATCGCCATGCCGGTGGTCGACGGCGAGCAACGGCTGGTCGGCATCGTCCGGTTCACGGAGGCGATCGAGGCGATCCAAGCCGAGGCCGGCGAGGACATCGCCGTCATGGTGGGTGCCGGTGAGGAGGAGACGGTCTTCACTCCCATCCGGGTCTCGATGAGGCGCCGGCTCCCGTGGATCGCGTTCAACCTGGCGGCAGGGGTGTTCATCGCTGCGGTGATCTCCCAGTTCGAGGGCACCCTCGAGACCTATGCGATCCTCGCCGCCTACATGCCGATCGTGGCGCTGGTCGCAGGGAACTCCGGGGCGCAGAGCCTCGCCGTGATCATCCGATCGATGGCGGTCGGTGAGCTGCCGTCGGGCCGCTCGTGGCGTGCCGTTCGGCGCGAGGCGATCATCGGATTCATCGACGGTTTGGTCATCTCCGTGCTCGCCGCGCTCGTCGCTGCGATCACCATCGGCCTCTTCCAGGACGCGTCGACGGCGATCACGCCGCTCGACATGGCCCTCATCGTGTTCATCTCGGTGTGGGCGGCATTCATCGTCGCAGGCTTCGTCGGCGCCGGGATACCGGTGGTCCTGCGCAAGCTGGGCCAAGACCCTGCCCTTGCGTCGAACATCTTCCTGACCATGACCGTCGACATCGTCGCCTTCGGGGGGTTCCTCGTGACGGCGACGCTGCTGCTGCCCTGATTCAGCCGCCGCGATTCGGATGGTGCCTGATTCGCATGGTGCCTGAATCGGATGGTGCCTGAGTCGGACGGTGCGTGACTCAGCCGGTGGGCTGACTCAGCTTCGCCTGTCTCAGCTACCCAGAACCGCCGTGCCCGAGGAGGCGAACGGACCGAGGTAGACGATCTGGAAGCCGTCTTCGAGACGGGCGAAGTAGTGCGCTTCGAGGGAAGCTCGCTCGGCTTCGGATGCGTCCGGGTCCGTCACGGTATTCGCAGCGGTCGCCTCGTCGACGATGTGGAGTGTCGCAACGGGCGGGAACAGCTCCACGACCTCGGCAACGATGTCGAAGAGATCGATATCCGACAGTGAGTCGTACGAGGACGGGTCGAGCAGCACGACGACTTCATCGCCACCGGCATCTGTGGGTGCTCGGCCCACGATCTGGTACCTGGGCGGCGTGACTGTTCCCGTCACCGGTGCAAGTGTGGTCGTCGACTCGGCGATTTCGGTGGTGGTCGGCGCATCGACGGTCGTCACGGAGGGAGGAGCGACCGTGGTGGAGGTGGGTGCGTCGTCGGAGGAGTCACTGGACGTGCAGGCGGAGAGAGCCAGAAGTGAGCTGAGGCAGATCGTGATGATCCTCGGCGACATCTGGCGATCCTACAGCGCCATCACGATTTCCCCCTGGCTTCGAGCCATGCGTCGTAGCCCTGCCCGTCGAGGAAGGGCTGGTTCCGCACCACGGGAAACAGGGTCCTCACGTAGCTGAACGCCTCCTCGGAGCCCGTGGAGTCGAGCAGGTGCTCGGCCAACTCGAGCTGTGGTCGCCATGCCCGGGCACCCAGGGCGATATCGACCCGCGATTTCCAATCCTCGGTCGCCGACGCATCCCGATCCTGCCAGAACGATGCGAGCTTGCGAGCGGCGGTGATGCAACGACGGATGGATCGCGCGCTGTCACGGTCGAGGTGCTCATTCGCAGCGACGCCATCGGCCCAGTCGGCGAAGAACTGATCGCCGCAGCGATCGGGCTCGGTGACGCACTGTTGGTAGAGGGCGTCGACCTCCGAGAGCAGGCTCATGCCGTTTCGCTCGCCACCAATCGATGGAAGCCATCACGAAGCTGCAGAGTCGTGGGCCCCGGCTCGAGGTCGCGCCCGGCAACGGCGATCACCGGAAGCACCTCGCGGACCGTCGACATGACGAACACCTCATCGGCCGCCATGAGGTCGGAACGCACGAAGCGCTCCTCACGGACCGGCACACCCAGGTCGGATGCCACCTCGATCGTCGCCTCACGCGTGATGGATGCGAGGATGTTGCTGTCGAGCGCCGGCGTGCACAACGCACCTGCTGCGATCCAGCCGAGGCTGAACGTCGGCCCCTCCAGGACGACGCCTCCGTCTCCGACGAGCGCAGCATCGTCGAACCCACGGGACCGTGCCTCGATCGTTGCTGCGAGGTTCGGGCCATACGAGAGAGTCTTGGCTCCGGTGAGTTCCGACGTCTTGCCATCGGCGTGCCACGGTGCCTCGAGGACGTCGAGCCGCACCGCTTGGGGGATGTCGGGGAGGGGCTCGAGGAACATGACCACGGCGTTGTCCGTCCCGGGATGCTTGGGGTCCAAGCCTCCGGTCACATACACCCGGAGCACCCCGTCTCCCCCTCCTGCGGTTGCCTCACACCACCTCACGAGGTGTTTGCGTCGTGGCAGATCGATGCGGAGGTGCTCTGCGCTCATTGCGAGACGATCGAGGTGCTGATCGAGCCGGAATGCCACACCGCGGTACGTCCTCATCGCTTCGAAGCAGCCGTACCCACGCTGGAACCCGATGTCAAAGACGCTCAGGGTTGCGTCGGCCGGGTCGACCGCTTCCCCGTTGATGAGCACGGGACCGATCGTACGGCGGGTCATGGGCGGAACCAGTTCGTGATCGGAAGACGACGATCTCGCCCGAACGCCTTGGAGGTGATCTTCACCCCTGGTGGAGATTGCCTTCGCTTGTACTCGTTGCGGTCGACCATGGAAGCAACCCGCTGCGCGAGCTCCCGGTCGATCCCGGACTCTGCGATCTCAGCTGCCGTCATGTCCAGCTCGATGTAGCGATAAAGCACGTCGTCGAGCACATCGTACGGGGGAAGGGAATCGCTGTCCCGCTGATCAGGCCTCAGCTCGGCCGACGGCTCCTTGTCGAGAATCGCCTGCGGGATGACCTCACGGTCCTCGTTCCGCCACCGTGCGAGGTCGTAGACCATCGTCTTGTACACATCCTTGAGGACGGCGAATCCACCCGCCATGTCCCCATACAAGGTGGCATACCCGACCGCCATCTCGGACTTGTTCCCGGTCGCAACGACCATCCCGCCGAACTTGTTGGAGATGCTCATCAGGATCGTGCCACGGATCCGCGACTGCAGATTCTCCTCGGCGACCGTGTGCGGCAGGTCACCGAACAGCGGAGCGAGAGCATCGAGGAAGCCGGAGAACAGGTCGTCGATCGCAATGACATCGATCCGGGCGCCGAGACGCTCGGCGAGGTCGACCGAATCCTCGACGGATCCCTGGGACGAGTATCGAGTCGGCATCGTGACGCCATGGACGGCGTCCCCGCCGAGAGCGTCCGCTGCGATCGCAGCCGTGAGCGCCGAATCGATGCCACCGCTCAGGCCGATGGCCACCTCCTTGAACCCGTTGTAGACGACGTAGTCACGCAAACCCGTCACGAGAGCCTGATAGGCCTCCTCGAGCTCGCCGGGCTCGGGCGCCACGGCCGGGGTGTCGATCTCCACCCGGACGGTCCGAGCCGGGACGACGTCGTGGGTGGGCAGAAGGGGCGGAGCCGCCAGCTCGACGGGGAGATCCACGACGAACCCGTCCTCGACGAACTCCGGGAGTCGGGCGATCAAGCCTCCGTCGGGTGCGAGCACCATGGAGCCGCCGTCGAAGACCAACTCGTCCTGCCCGCCCACGCAATTGAGGTACACCACGTAGGCGCCGAGTTGGATCGCTCTCGATCGCAGCATGTCCAATCGTTGCTGACGCTTGAACAGGTGGTACGGGGACCCGTTGATGTTGAGCAGGACCTCGGCGCCACCCACCGCCTGACCGGTCGGGGGGCCTTCCTCGTCCCAGAGATCCTCACAGATCGAGATCCCGCACGGAACCCCAGCCAGCATGTGCAGTCGGAGCGGCTCGTTGCCCTCCGCGAACAAGCGTGCCTCGTCGAACACCCCGTAGTTCGGCAGACGTCGCTTGTGGTAGACGTCCGTGACATCACCCTCGTGCAGAACGGCTGCGGCGTTCGCCACCCTTCTGGGGACGGCATCGTCGTCCTTCCGCTCGACGTCGAGGCGATCGACGAACCCGACCACCGCGGCCGTCGACGTGGTGCGACGGGCCAGCTCGGCGATCGCTTCGAGGTTCGCATCGACGAACCCCGGCCTCAGCACGAGGTCCTCGGGCGGATAGCCGGTCACGGCGAGCTCCGGCAGCAGCACCACGTCGGCCTCGGTTTCTGTGGCCCAATCGATTGCCTCGGCGATCCGCTCGACGTTGCCGGGTATGTCGCCGACGCGGAGGTTGAGTTGTGCCCCGGCGATCCTCACCGATCGCGTCACAGGCCCTCCTGCGTCTCGGCGATGAGGTGGTCCACGACGGAACAGAGGGCTTCCCGGTCGCTCGCCCCATCGGCCAACGCGGCGTCGCGGACATTCCGCTGCCGATCGGCGCTCGTGCCATCCCGAATGATCTCTCGGACACGCAGGACCTCGTCGAAGGATCCGAGCTGGACGGCTTGCGCGCTCACCATCTCGATCAGCTCCTCCGCCAGTTCGGGCATCGGCACCAGCTCCCCACGACCGAAGTCGATCAGAGACTCATCGACGCCGTAGCGCTGGGCCCTCCAGTTGTTCTCCGCGATCAGCATGCGCGAGTAGACCCTCCATCGCTGATTCTGGAGGCGCCGTTCGTACAGCACCGCAAGAAGCGCCTGATAGACCGCGGCGATCGTGATGGCGTCCACATACCGGGTGCACGTGTCGGCAGATCGCATCTCGAGGGTCGGATACCGGGCGGAGGGCCTGATGTCCCACCAGAGCTTGGTCGAATCCTCGATCACGCCCGTCTTCACCAGTACGTCGACGTGCCTCTGATAGTCGGCCCAACCGTTGAACTCATCGGGAATGCCCGTGCGGGGCAGGGCTCGGAAGACCGCTGGCCGGTAGCTCTTGAGGCCAGTGTCGTGCCCATGCCAGAAGGGCGACGAGCCGGAGAATGCGAGGATGTGCGGCAGGAAGTACGAGACCTGGTTCATCAGGTCGATGCGAAGGTCCTCGTCGGCGATCTCGACGTGGACGTGCATGCCGCAGATCAGCAGCCGGCGGACGACGCCTTGGAGGGCCTGCTCGAGGACCCGATAGCGCGCCTTGTCCGTGTATTTCTGATCCCCCCACACGGCGAAGGGGTGGGTGGAGGCGGCGATGATCGCCATGCCCCGCTCAGCGACGGTATCGGAGACGAACCGGCGCATCTCGGCGAGGTACTCGGTGAGCTCCTTCACGTCCTTGCTGACCGGTGTGCCGATCTCGATCTGGCTCCGGATGAACTCCGGGCTCGTCATCCCGACCGGCGGTTCACTGAGCGCCGCGAGCAGGTCCTCCGGGAGGTCCGGCACCAGATCACGCGTTGAACGGTCGACGACGAAGTATTCCTCTTCGACGCCGATGGTGAACGTCGGCGTTTCCGGGACCATTGGCACCTCCCCCGTCAAGCGTAGACCATCGCCCCGGACGTCAGGGAATGACCAGGAGGCCCTCCTCCTCGAGGGCGAGACGCAGAGCGCCTTCCTCGCCCGGCCGCACGGAGAGCGTGAGGACGCCACCGCCACCATGGGGGGCGTGTCGCATCTGGATGTCTCGGATGTCCACCCCCGATGCCTCGAAGGCGTGACCGGCTCTCGCCAGCTCACCGGGTCGGTCTGCCAGCGCGACGCGGATCTGAGCAACGGGAGAGCCAAGTGCAAGCCTCACTTCGCGAGCATCCGAGAGCATCGTGAGCAACTGATCATCCTCTGACACGATGGCCGCTTCGATGGTTGCGAGATGCTCGCGGAGAGTCGCGATCGCCTCGATCACGGCTGCGCGATTCGTCTGCAGGATCTCCACCCACGGAAACGGGACGGACGCGCCCACCCGGGTGAGATCGCGGAAGCTCCCAGCCGCGAGATCGAGGGACTCCGGATGATCTGCCGCAGAGGCCAGCAGCCCGCCGGCGACAACCTGTGGTAGATGACTGACCATGGCCACGGCACGATCATGGTCATGCGCATCCATGGTCACCGGCCTGGCGCCGAGCGACTCGATCACCTCCACGGCCAATTCGGCGGCCGCTTCGTCGGACTCAGATGCGACGACCCATGTTGCACCATTGAACAGAGCGGCGCTTGCGGCAGACGGTCCCGAGGTCTCCCGTCCTGCCATCGGATGGGTGCCAGCGAAGTGGGCAAGACGGGATCCAGCGGCGAGCATCGGCTCCTTCACCCCCGCCACGTCCATCACCACTGCGTCGGTGTCGATACTGCTCAGGATCTCGACCGTGGCCTTCGGGGGCGCCGCAACGACGACCAGATCGTCTGCGGCTTCGACGGCACTGGCGAGCGATTCGGCGGTGCCGTCGACCAGCCCGCGATCGTGGGCCTCGCGCGCAACGGCCGGGTCGGCGTCGTAGCCGAGCACGTGCCACCCGGCCCGGCGGAGCCCGGCGGCGATCGATCCACCGATGAGACCGGTGCCGATGACGACGGCGGAACGAGACGTCATTTCTCCTCTGTGGTGCTGCCGAGGCGTGAGGCTAGGCACGGACCAGACCTGGGCGACCTCCGGAATGCCATGGCGCCGGGGGCGATCTACCCTGCGAGAGCGTGAGACGCGTGTTCGTGACGGGAGCAGGGAGTTGGGTCGGCGGAAGCCTGATCAGACGCTTGGAGCAGCGGGACGATCTCGAGGTATTCGCCGTCGACGACCTCGACCCGCGGATTGACTTCAACTCCTCGTTCCGGAAGCTCGATCTCGATCGGCTTGCCCTCGGCCGCTACGTCCTCGAAGTCGAGCCCGACGTGGTCATTCACATCCAGTCCGTCGGTCGTCCTGTGAAGGAGGAGCGCACCACGGCATCGGAGGATCGCGTCATCGGCGCCCTGTCGCTCTTCGGGGCCATCGAGCGACTCGGCTCCGTCTCCACGGTGATCGTCAAGTCGGACGCCGCCGTGTACGGAGCGAGCCCGCGCAACCCCTCGGTGCTCAGGGAGGCAACCCGTCCCCAGGGCCGTCCGAGCCGGTATCAGCGTGATCTCACCGAGATGGAGCTGTTCATCTCCGAGCTCCAGGAACGAAGCCCTGACGTCACCTTCACGACGCTCCGCTTTGCATCCATCCTGGGACCGAATGTCGGGAACCCGCTGAGCCGGTATCTCGCGCTTCCGGTGGTTCCGACGCAGCTCGGGTTCGATCCACGGCTGCAGTTCACCGATGAGCGCGATGCCGTGTCGATCTTCGAGCACACGCTCGATCATCCGGTGGGAGGGACCTTCAATGTCGCCGGAGACGGGCAGATCTACCTGTCCCGTGCGCTCAGGTTGGGGCGCCGCATCCCGCAGCCACTTCCCGGGAGGATGTTCGATGCAGCGCTCCGCAACTATGCGCGCATCGACCTGCGCATTCCCGAGCACATTCGAGGTCTGCTCAAGAACGGCCGGGTCATCGACACGCAGGCCATGCGGGAGGGCCTCGGTTTCGAACCGCGACACACCTGCCGTCAGAGCGTTCTCAACGTGTACCACCCCGCCGAGGAGGCCACCGCATGAGCCGGGCCGAACTCGAATCACTTCGCAAAGCCGAGCTCCTCGAGCTTGCACGGGAAGCCTCCGTGCGGGGACGGTCGACGATGACCAAGGCCGAGCTCGTCGAAGCACTGCTCGATGAGGAATCCGAGACCGAACATCGCCCGCCCGATGAGGCTCCCGAGGATCCGACCCATTTCTCGATTCCCGGGATCTCGGCCGATGATCGTGCCGAGGCACGAGCACGCAGGGCCAGCCTCGAGGCGCGGCTGGCCTCCTTCGTCGACACCACTCAGCACTGCACCTGGCAGAGCATCGAGGGCCACCCCTGCGGCCTCCCCGTCGTCACCGGCTCCAGCCGCTGCAGCCTCCATGGCGACGGATCCATCGCAGATCGAGCCATCCCGCTCACCGGGACCCTCGGCTTCTCCTCATGGCCTGCCCTCTGGAGACAGCTGGCCCTCGCCACCTACGACATCGATCCGTTCGGACTGGACCCCGTCGTCGCCGAGATGGTGTGGCATGTGCTGAATGGCCTCTACTACGACTACTTCCGAGTGGAGGTCGAGGGGATCGAGAACGTGCCGACCGAAGGAGGGGCGGTCCTCGTTGCGAACCACGGTGGCGCGTTGTTGCCCTATGACGGCGCCATGCTCTCGCTCGCCGTGATGAACGAGTCGTCGGTGCCCCGCCGCGTTCGGGTCATGGCGACCGAGATCTTCAACATGCTCCCGGCAGCGTCGCACCTCTACCGCAAGGTGGGTGCGACGTATGCGGCTCGGGAGGATGCCCGAGAGATCCTGCGCCGGGGGCATCTCCTCGGCGTCTTCCCGGAGGGCGAGCGCGGATTCATGAAGCCCGTATGGGAGGCATACCGAGTTGGGCGTCTCGGACGTGGCGGGTTCGCCCAGGTGGCGAGTGAGATGGGCGTGCCCCTGGTGCCCGTGGCGATCGTCGGATCCGAGGAGGTCCACCCGGCCGTGATGGTGTCGAAGCGCCTTGCTCGCCTCTTCCGCATGTTCTTCCCCGAGCAACGCGTTCAGGAGATCGCCATATCCCTGAATCCCCTGCCACTCCCGATCAAGTGGCACATCCGCTTCCTGCCACCGCTGGACAGCGCACCCGGAACGGAACTCGATGCGCTCGATCAGCTCGAGCGCTCCGAGGACGTCCGCCGGCAGATCCAGGAGGCGCTCGACGACATCCTGGCCTCGAGGAGAACAGCTTTCTAGGGGACGCGGAGCGTCCCGTACCTGGTGCCCAGGTACGTAGTACGTAGTACGTAATACGTAGTACGTAGCGCCTGAGCCTGAACGACAACTGCAAACTGAGAACTGAGAACTGACAACTGTTCTGCTTGCAATTGCAAGCAGAACGCTGTATTCTGCAAGGATGCGAACACCCCAGCTCGACGTCGGGTCCTTCATCCGGGAGCAGCGCGAGAAGAGCGCGCTGTCGATCCGGAAGCTGGCGGACATGACCGGAGTGTCCAACCCCTACCTGTCACAGATCGAGCGCGGTGTTCGGACCCCGTCGGCCGAGATCCTTCGGTCCATCGCCGACGCCCTGTCCATTCGCACCGAGACGCTCTACGAACGCGCCGGCCTCCTCGATCGTGACGACCCCCCGGGAGTCGCCGACGCGATCGACGCTGACGAGCGCCTCAGCGTCAACCAGAAGCAAGCCCTGATGGAGATCTACACGAGCTTCATCACCACCGACCAGGAGGAGCAATGACCGTCCAATCCACCGTCACGAAGGCCGCCACAGCCGTCACCGACACGACCGCTGCAGCTGCCGACATGGCCAAGGACTACAGCGCAACGGCGGCCACGGCCGTCACCGACACGACCGCTGCAGCTGCCGACATGGCCAAGGACTACAGCGCAACGGCGGCCACGGCCGTCACCGAAACGACTGCCGCAGCCACGGATCGAGCGAAGGACTACGGCGGCGCCGCAGCTTCCACGTTCATGTCGTCGGCGGACCGAGCCAAGGACTACGGGACCAAGGCGGCCGAGTCGCTGGGTGAGGCGCTCGAAGCAGTCTGGGAGTCCACGAGGGAGCTCGCCGAACGGACGTATGTGACCATCAGGGAGTTCCCCGTTGGCGAGAAGAAGGTGGGCGAGCGGGCGGAGGCCACGGTCGAGACCGTCAAGGAGATCCCTCTCGGCCAGAAGAACGTCGGTGAGCGCATGGAGAACATGACCGAGCACCTCGACGTGGATCAGCTCCAGGACCAGGTCGCCAAGATCCGCCACCAGATGGAGAACGTACTTGGCACCTGGAACGAATCGTTCCGACCGTCGCATGCGAAGACCCCGTCCGAACCAGCCGAGAAGACGACGGCGAAGAAGCCTGCGGCCAAGAAGACGACCGCCAAGGCGACCACGACCAAGAAGACAACGGCCAAGAAGCCTGCGGCCAAGAAGACGACCGCCAAGGCGACCACGACCAAGAAGACGACCGCCAAGAAGACCACGGCCAAGAAGCCAGCCGGTTCCTGAACCGGAGCGTGGAAACAATGCGGGATCCGCGACCTCGCGGATCCCGCTGCGCGTCAGGGGTGCGTCAGGAGCTGACGATGGGTTCGATCTCGTTCGCCTCGTCGATCCAACCCTGAACCATCTCCACCGTGGGTAGCCGTTGCACGATGCGGCGCTTTGCGTTCACCTGCGCCATGGCTGCCATGAGATTGGAGGCGTTCCTCCGCCGCAGCGCCTTGATGGTGTCCACACCCGCTCCTGCGAGCAGATCGGCGTACTCAGACCCGACGCCCTTGATCCTCATGAGGTCGGCTTGCTGCGCCCAGCGGAGGAGATCGGCGGTCGGGATGCCCGTCCGCTCCGAGACGTCAGCGCGGCCCTTCCTCGTGGCCGCCTGATTGAGAAGCGCATCCGTCGTACGGACCCTGGCCTTTCGGAGTTTCGTGGCATCGCGATGCCCGATCGCCCGAATCGCCGATATGGATGCCATGATCCCTCGCCCCTCTCCGCTTCCCGGGCACGCAATCGACGAGCCTACTCATGTGCCACATCCTGATGCTCAGCGAGATCAGGGGCGAGATGGGAGATCGCTCGGGCTCTCGATCACCGGCGGCGACAGTCGATCGATCCACACCTCTTCGACGTCGCGAAGGTGCGCGGCGATGACCCCGTGCACGTCCAAGTCGCCTTCGCGCTGGAGGAATGCGCTCCACGACGGACGTGCCAGCACCACCGGCCATCCGAGGGCATACCGATACTTGGGCACGACGGCATCGGCCCGAGACTCCTGCGCTCGGGTGACGAGCGCCCCCACCACTTCAGACGTCACACCAGGTTGATCGCCGCGGGCGATGACGACTCGACTCGTCGACCGATCCGACTCCATGAGATCCAGAGCCGCCCGCACCGGTGAAGCCAGGCCCTCCTGCCATTCGGGATCGATGAGCGCATCGACATCGCGACCCTCCAGCACGCCGGCGACCTCACCTGCCCCGTGGCCGAGCACCACGACCACGCGATCGATCGGCCACGAGGCGACGTCGTCGAGGACATGGGCGAGGAGAGGGCGACCTCGAAACTCGGCTACGTACTTACCGCTCTCGAAGTCGCGCCCAGGATCAGTGGCGAGCACGATGGCCACGGTGGACATGGCGGGAGCGTACCCATCACCGGCCCATGAGGGCATCGACGAGCTTGCTCTGCACGTATCCCAACCAAGCCACCGTTGCGAGGGCGGGATCCCGCCGAATCCGCTGCTCCCAACCAGCCCCTTCGTCGAATGCGCCGGCCCGGGCCGCAAGGACCAAGCGGCCCTCGTTGATGACACGGAGCAGTGCTCGAGCCTCGTCGTCGTCGATCTCGGTCGCCCCGCCACCGATCGCCTCGGCGACGATGCGATCTCCTCTGCGTCGACGCTCGACATCGTCCCCCACGAGCGAGGCGAAGGCGAGCGATTCGGATGCGTCCTCCGGATAGGCCGCCCGATTGATCACCTCGTATCCGGGATCGTCGCTGTCCATCGCACTGTCCACGACGTCGGGCAATTGTGCGATCAACCTGCGGTCTCGTTGCAGGAGGCGCACCCGGATCTGCCCGGTCCGACGTCGACGGAACAGCATCAGCGGTCCATCGTCGCCCATAGGCCATACCCGTGGAGCCTGGCAACGTACATCTCCGCCTGCTCGCGCGGTCCACTGAACACCGTGGCTTTCCCCTCGTTGTGGACCTGGAGCATCAGCTTGGTCGCCTTCGCCTTGTCGAAGCCGAAGATCTCCCGGAACACGAAGACGACGTAGTTCATCAGGTTCACGGGATCGTCCCACACGACAACCTGCCACGGTCGATCAGCGAGATCCTGATCGTGTTCGACCGGATCCCTGACGGGTGCGGGTGCCGACGTCACGACTCCGCTGCAGCCGATGGGCGAGTCTCGGGCGAATCGAGTGCTCCGCGTTGCTCGTTGATCCAGCGCTCGAAGTCGTCTCGCGAGACCCTCCACTCGCGTCCGAACTTCACGGCAGGGAGCTCCCCGCTGCGCAACACGGACGTGACGACGAAGGTCGAGACGTCCATGTACTCGCAGATGTCAGCGACGGACAGCCAGGGCTTGTCGATGTCGACCCGGTACTCGTCCATGGCGTCAGCGTAGGACACCCGAAAGGGCCGTTCCACCGTCTCGACAAACCTCTTGCGCACGATCGCGCACCGACGTAACGTCCGAGAACCAGTCAACGACCCCTGGGTCGTACGCGTAGGGTCAGAAGGGGCCATCTGCGGGCGGCGGACCGGGAGAGTTGGAATCATGATCAGCGCATCTGGGGCCGAAGCCCATCGCTTCGGACGGGTCAGACGCAACGGATACGATCCGGCGGAAGTCGATGCCGTCGTCGCGCGCCTCATCGACACCCTGCACGGTCACGAGGCGAAGATCGAAACGCTCGAAGCACGCCTCGCCGAGGCGGATGCATCGGCTGATGCCATTCGTCGAACCTTCATCGCCGCCGAAACGACGCGCGACGAGATCATCGCAGAGGCACGAGCCCGCGCAGGTGAGATCGAGGAAGACGCCGAGCGCGAGGCCGAAGAGAGACTTGCCGAGGCCCGACGCTCCGCAGCAGGCGTGATCGCCTCAGCCGAGGCGGAGTCGGCAGCCATGGCCGAGCTCGCCGACCGGCTCGATCAGGAGATCGCCAAGCGACGCAGCGAGGTTCTCGGCGCCGCACAGGAGGAGGCCGAGGCGGCGGTGGCAGAGGCCGAGTGGTCATCGGCACAGCTCAAGATCACCGCAGCCGAGGAGGCAGATCGGATCCTCGCCGATGCACAGGCTGGCGCGGATCGAGTTGCCGTGTCCCACGTGATGTCTCGTGGATACATCGATCTCGCCAACGCACGACTCCTGGCCGCCGCATCCACGCGGGCATCGGCGATCACGGCTGACGCAACAGAGGAGGCCGAGGAGATCATCGATCGAGCGCATCGGGAATCTGAGGACCTGCGGATGCGCGCGGAAGCCCTCAGCGCAGCCGTCGCCCAACTGCAACGATCTGCGGGCGAACTCGCCTCCCTTGCCTCGACCCAAGTCGCCAGCATCGACAGCGGGCTGGCCGATGCGATCGAGTCACCGGAGATGTCCAAGGCCTCTGCAGCGGCACTCGATGAGCCACGCCGGATCGAGACCATGGACGCAGGTTCGGGCTCAGCGGCCGTGGACGACCACGCTGGCCTCCGCGAAGAGGAGCTCCCCGGCACCGCGCTCGGGACCGTCGAGCCCGAGCAGGGCAGCGAAATCGACGAAGTCGGCGACTCGTTCCAGCCACAGGACCAGCCGTCAGCGGAGCAGGAAGGCGACGAGCTGCCGCAAACCGACGGCACGAGTCCCGACATCGCCGCCATCGTCGACGTGACCGACGATGTCGCTCCGACGATCTCGCTCGCCAGTGCCGACGACGAGGACGAAGACGAGGCGGCGCCCGAACCACGGACCTATTACCAGCGATCGACCGGCATCCCGCTGAGCGAACGCATCAAGATCGCACGGAAGTCGGGCTGAGGCCCGACTTCACGCGCGGGCGGAGAGCGCAACACCGGTGGGGCAACCCACCGGTGTTCGTCGTTGAAGGCCGAGATCTCTCGCCGCGGCGCTCGCAGATGCTCGGGCAAATGATCGGGAATTGACACGTATCGACTCAAGTTATACTTGTCACACGACTCAATCATTCACGAAGGAGTATCCACCATGGCACGAGCGGTCGGTATCGACCTCGGAACCACCAACTCGGTCATCGCCACGCTCGACGGCGGTGATCCCCAAGTGATCGCAAACGCAGAAGGGCACCGCACGACGCCCTCCGTCGTCGCGTTCGCCAAGAACGGAGATGTGCTCGTCGGCGATCAAGCGAAACGGCAGGCGATCACCAACCCCGAGCGCACGATCCGCTCTGTGAAGCGACACATGGGGACGGACTGGTCGATCGACATCGACGGCAAGTCCTACACGGCGCAGGAGATCTCGGCTCGCATCCTCCAGAAGCTCAAGACCGACGCCGAGGCCTACCTCGGTGAGCCGGTCACGAAGGCCGTCATCACGGTGCCCGCCTACTTCGGTGACGCCCAGCGACAGGCCACCAAGGAGGCCGGCCAGATCGCAGGGCTCGAAGTGGACCGGATCGTCAACGAGCCGACAGCCGCCTCCCTCGCCTACGGGCTCGACAAGAACAACGACGAGACGATCCTCGTCTATGACCTCGGCGGCGGAACCTTCGACGTCTCGGTGCTCGAGATCGGCGAGGGCGTCTTCGAGGTGAAGTCGACCGCCGGTGACACCAACCTCGGCGGCGACGACTGGGACGAGAAGATCATCGAGTGGCTCGTCTCGGAGTTCAAGAGCGAGAACGGCATCGATCTGTCGAAGGACCCCATGGCGCTCACCCGGCTCAAGGAAGCGGCCGAGAAGGCGAAGATCGAGCTGTCCTCCGTCCAGGAGACCGAGATCAACCTTCCCTTCATCACGGCCAACGCCGACGGGCCGATCCACATGCTCAAGACGCTGAGCCGCTCCGAGTTCGAGGCAGAACCACGCCGACGGTCGTGATGGTCGTCGAAGGGAGTGCGCAGGTCGGCGAGCACTCACTGAGCAGCGGTGCCACAGCCTT
>JASJCF010000039.1 GCA_030066265.1 Acidimicrobiia bacterium
GTTCTCAGTTTGCAGTTCTCAGTCTTCAGTTCTGAGTTCTCAGTCTTCAGTTCGCAGTTCGCAGTTCTCAGTTTGCAGTTCTCAGTCTTCAGTTCTGAGTTCTCAGTCTTCAGTTCGCCGTTGGCAGTTCGGGCATCCGACAGATCCTGATGACTGATCACTGACAACTGATCACTGACAACTGACAACTGATCACTGACAACTGACAACTGATCACTGACAACTGATTGTTGACAACTGACAACTGACAACTGACAACTGACAACTGACAACTGACAACTGAAGACTCAGTCCTCGAGTCGATACCCGACGCCTCGGATCGTCACGATCCGAGGGGCATCGTCGTTGGTCTCGAGCTTGCGGCGAAGTCGGCGGATGTGCTGATCGAGGCTCTTCGTGTCGCCCCACCCGATCCCCCAGACCTCATCGAGGAGGCGCTCGCGAGTCACGATTCGCCCGGCACGCTCCATGAGGAGCGACATCACCCCGAACTCCTTGCGGCGCAGGTCGAACGCTTCACCGTCGACCACCAACTGATAGCGGTCCACATCGAGGGAGCAGTTCCCGAGGCTCAGCGCATGGGCCGGCTCGGATGGGGCGGTTGCACGCCGAGCGACTGCGCGCAGTCTGGCGATGAGCTCGCGCCCCGAATACGGCTTCGTCAGATAGTCGTCTGCACCGAGCTCCAAGGCCGACACGACGTCCGCTTCCGTGTCCTTCGCCGAGACGACGATGACAGGGATCTGGGACTCCTTCCGGATCGACCGGAGCACGTCGAGCCCGGACACGGACGGCAGCATCAGATCGAGGAGGACGACATCGAAGTGGTCTTCGCGGAATCGGAGCAGACCGTCGCGCCCATCCATCGCAGCTTCCGATTCGATCCCGTCCGAGGCCAGCGCAACTCGCAAGGCGTCCACGTACGCCGGCTCGTCCTCCACGATCAGAACCCGCATTACTCCTTCTCCGGCGTGATCGGCAGCTCGATGGTGAAGGTCGAACCCTCACCCACGCTCGATTCCACTCGCACGGTACCGCCGTGCGCTAGTGCGACGTTGCGGACGATGGAGAGGCCCAGACCCGTGCCGCCCGACTCGCGGCTGCGTGCCCGGTCGACGCGGAAGAACCGTTCGAACACCCGATCCGTGTAGCGGGCCGGTATTCCGATTCCGGTATCTGCAACGAACAGTGCAACGAACTCCCCGTCAAGATGAGCGCCGAACCGAACCGACCCCGGCTCCTCCTTGACTGCGGTATAGGTGATCGCGTTGTTGAGCAGATTCGTGACCGCCGAGGTGAGCTGCACCCGATCGCCGAGGACCACCTGGTCGACGACATCGCTGCGGATCAGCTCGATTCCGCGCCTCCGGGCCCGGGATCTGACCGACGTCTCTGCGTCTTCCATGACATCGACGATCGACACTGGCTCGTACTCGGAGCCGAGCGATTGCGTCTCCGCAAGCTGAACCACATCATCGATGACGTTCGCCATCCGTGCCGCTTCTGCTCGCAGGCGTTGTCCGAGACGAACACGGCTCTCCTCGTCCTCAGCATCCGCGAGCGCCTCTGCGAGGAGCGACAGGGCACCGAGCGGTGTCTTCAACTCGTGGCTTGCGTTCGCAACGAAGTCAGCGCGCATCGCATCCACCCGTCTTCGCTCAGACAGGTCCTCGAGGTACACGAAGGCCGACTCGCCGACCGAAGCCGGCGGGGCAGGGATCGCCGTGATGGCGAGCACGCGACGATCTGGCTCGTGAACATCCATTTCGATCGTCTCAGCCACGTCGGACGTGCTGACACGCTGCCCGAGTGCTGCCACTCGCGAAGCAAGGACGGAGCCCTCGTGGGGACGGTCGAAGAAGGAAGTCGCACGAGGGTTCGCATACTGAAGCGTGCCGTTGGGAGACACCACGGCGACGCCAACCGGCAGTCCATCGAGAGCAGCCATGTACGCAGAGGTCCGCGCTTGGGACTCGTCGAGGTCCGCCTTGAGCTGGCGTGCGGCTCGTGCGCCATTGGGGTCTGAAGGCTCGAGCCCGAGCGCTGCGTGAACGGATGCGAGATCTCTCTCGACGAGCTCCTTCTGCCGTCGATTCCACACGGCGGCGACCACTGCCCAGAGGGCGACAACCACGAGCACGATGATGACGAGCGTCACCCACCGATCATAGGAACCGGGAACGGTGCGACCGCTCGGAAGAGATCGCCCACCACGAGTTCACGCTCAGTTCAACTTCGGAAGCCTTCGGCATCACGTTTCGTCCATAGCGTTCATCACCTCATCAGAAGCCCTGCCATACCGGCCAGGATCGGGATCATCAGGAAGGACACCATGACGAAGTTCATGAAGCTCGCCGTGTTGCTCGCCACCGTGGCACTCGTCGCATCGGCGTGTTCCTCGGACGGCGACGAGGAGACGGCGACGACATCGGCATCAGGCGGCGACGGTGCCGCCGGCACCCTGCTCATATCGGGTTCGTCGACCGTCGAGCCTGTCTCGGCGCTCAATGCGGAGGCGTTCCGTGCGCTCAACCCGGAGATCGGCATCACCGTCGAAGGTCCGGGCACCGGTGACGGGTTCAAGAAGTTCTGCGCTGGCGAAACCGACATCTCGGACGCATCGCGCCAGATCAAGGACAGCGAGATCGAGGCATGTGAAGCTGCCGGCATCGAATTCATCGAACTTCGGTTCGCCGTCGACGGGTTGTCCGTGCTCACGTCGGTTGCGAACTCGGCTGTGTCCTGCCTCAGCTTCACCGATCTCTATGCCTTGCTCGGTCCCGAGTCCCTCGGCTTCCGATCCTGGGCGGACGCAAACGCACTCGCCGGCGAGTTGGAGGGCACCACTGCCCCGTACCCGGATGCCGAGCTCGTGGTCACGGCGCCAGGCGAGGAGTCCGGGACGTATGACTCGTTCGTCGAGATCGTCCTCGAGGACACTGCGGAAGAGCGCGGCCAGGACGCAGTTGCGAGGCCCGACTACACGGCGTCGGCGAACGACAACGTGATCATCGAGGGCATCTCCGGGAGCGACACGTCGCTCGGTTGGGTCGGATACGCCTTCTACCTCGCGAACGAGGACAAGGTCGCAGCCCTCGAGGTCGATGGCGGGGGTGGATGCGTCTCGCCGACACCGGAGACCATCGCCGATGGGTCGTACCCGATCGCCCGTCCGCTGTTCATCTACGTGAACAAGGCCAAGGCGGAGTCGAACCCTGCCCTTGCGGGATACGTGGACTTCTACCTCTCGGAAGAGGGACTTGCGAATGTCGACCAGGCCGGATACGTCCGACTCGACGACTATGCGCCCGTCCGTGAGATCTGGACCTCCCGGACGACCGGAGTCCAGGAGTATTGAGCCTCCCACCATGGGCTCAGGAGGGGGCTGTGCGCAGCGCACGGCCCCCTTCTAGCCTCGGAGCACCAGGATGACGACGCAGCCGATCACCGCCCAGGAACTCGCCGGCGACCCGAAACGTCGACGCAAGGAGACGCGCGTCAAGGCGGTGTTCATGGTGGCGGGCTTCACCTCGATCGCCATCAGTATCGCCATCATCGTCTCCCTCGCGGGAGAAGCCTGGAACTTCATCTCGCAGGTCGAATTGAGTGCGCTGTGGACCCTTGGATGGTTCCCTCGGCGTGGCCTGTACGACATCCCGACGCTTGTCATCGCCACGACGATCATCTCGATCATTGCGATGATCGTGGCGATTCCCCTCGGGCTCGGCGCAGCCGCCTACCTGGCCGAGTACGCAACCCCTCGAGCGCGCAAATGGCTCAAACCCACCATCGAGGTCCTCGCCGGGATCCCATCCGTCGTCCTGGGGTTCTGGGCCCTGACCTTCATCAGCCCCGAAATCGTCCAGCGCATCTTCACGTCTTCGAAGCCCTTCACCATGTTGGCTGCCGGACTCGGTGTGGGCGTGCTGATCACGCCCCTCGTCGCCACCGTCTCCGAGGATGCAATGCGGGCAGTTCCCCTTTCGCTCCGGGAGGCCTCGTACGGCCTCGGCGCCAACAAGGCGACCACGGTGCGCAAGGTGGTCTTCCCCGCGGCGATCTCGGGAATCGTCGCCTCACTGATTCTCGCCCTCTCGAGGGCGATCGGTGAGACCATGATCGTCTTCATGGCTGCGGGTGCCGTCGGTGGCGCCATCAGGACGTGGAACCCCCTCGAACCCGGCCAGACGATGACGGCCGCCATCGCGAGCCTGGCGACCGGCTCCGACCAGGTGGCAGGCGAGGGTCTCGCCTTCCAGAGCCTGTTCTTCGTCGGGCTGCTGCTGTTCCTGCTGACGCTCGCCCTCAATTCGATCTCGAATCGCGTGGTGCGGAAGTACCGGGAGACCTACTGATGAGCACGTCGAGCACGCTCAACCCGCGCCGCGCCACCTCGGAAGAGGTCGCGAAGACGATCAAGCGCGGCGGAGCCAACTGGAAGCCCATCGCCTTTCAGGCGTTGCTCTTGATCTTGTTGTCGGTGTCGCTGCTGATCCTGATCGTCCTCCTTGCGGACATCCTGGTGAGTGCATGGCCGACCTTCCGCGATCGCGGCCTCAGCTTCATCACCGACGGCCTGTCGCTGAATCCGGAAACGGCGGGTGTGTGGACCGCAATCGTCGGCTCGGTCATCATCGCCGTGGTCGTTGCCGTGCTCGCTTTCCCTGTGGGAATCGGGGCTGCCATCTACCTCGAGGAGTACGCCCCGAACAACTCGATTACCCGGTTTGTCGACACGACCGTGAGGAATCTGGCCGGCGTGCCATCGATCGTCTACGGGTTGCTGGGCCTGGCGCTGTTCGTGCCGCTGGTGAACATCATCGGGTTCGGTGGGGCAACCAGCGGGAAGAACGTGGTCGCTGCGGGAATCACGATGGCTGCGCTCGTGCTTCCGATCGTCATCATCACGTCGGCCGAGGCAATCCGTGCCGTCCCCAATGCGATTCGCGAAGCCGGGTATGGCGTGGGCGCGACGAAGTGGGAAGTGGTGAAGAATCACGTCATGCCGGTGGCCCTGCCCGGCGTGCTGACCGGCACAGTGCTCACCCTCGCCAGGGCGTTCGGCGAGACCGCTCCGCTCCTGGTGATCGGAGTGGCAACGGGCTTCTTCGCACCCGCTGGTGACGCATCGTTCTACGACACGCTCACCGGCCCGTACACGGCTCTGCCGGTCGTGGTGTTCTCGTGGACCAGACAAACCCAAGCCGAGTTCGCCGAGACGCTTGCACCTGCGGCGATCGTCGTTCTCCTGGTCGTGCTGTTCATACTGAACGGACTTGCGATCTGGATGCGAAACCGCAGCGACAGGAAGTGGTAGAACATGACCGATCGCATCGAGACCCATCTCGGGACGACTGAGGAAGGCCAGATGGCTCAGGAACAGGCCAACACATCGACAACCGCTTCGGACGTGGCTGCGACCTCGGCCGAAGACAGCGACGCCGTCCGTACGTCCGGCGGTGATCCGGATGACCTGAACCCCGTGATCATCGAGCTCGAGAACGTGAACGTCTACTACGACGACTTCCATGCGGTGAGCGACGTCTCGTTGCCGATTCGCGAGCGAGAGATCACCGCATTCATCGGGCCGTCCGGGTGTGGCAAGTCAACGGTCCTTCGCTGCCTCAACCGTATGAACGACCTCATCGAATCCGCGAGAGTGGAAGGCGGCGTGAACTATCACGGCGTGGATCTGTACGGACCCAACATCGATCCGGTCGAAGTGCGACGCCGCATCGGCATGGTCTTCCAGAAGCCGAACCCATTCCCGAAATCGATCTATGACAACGTCGCGTTCGGACCGAAGATCGCCGGATACAAGGGCAACATGGACGACCTCGTCGAGCAATCGCTCGATCGCGCTGCACTGTGGGACGAGGTCAAGGACAAGCTCGACGAGAGCGCATACGCGCTATCGGGAGGCCAGCAGCAACGGTTGTGTATCGCCCGCGCCATCGCGACGTCGCCCGACGTCGTGCTCATGGACGAGCCGGCCTCCGCACTCGACCCCATCGCAACGCTCCGCATCGAAGAGCTGATGTACGAGCTGAAGGCTGAGTACACGATCATCATCGTCACCCACAACATGCAGCAGGCCGGTCGTGTGAGCGATCGGACGGCGTTCTTCAGCGTCGACATCCAGGACGACGGGGAGCGCACCGGGAGACTGGTCGAGTTCTCAGAGACGGCCACCCTGTTCACGACGCCAGAGAAACAAGAGACCGAGGACTACATCACCGGACGATTCGGCTGAGGGGATCAGCATGACACACCACGAAATCGAACCCCGTCACCACTTCGACGACGAGCTAGATGAGATCCGCGCCAGCCTGGTGGATCTCGGAACGATGGTGCTTGCCAACATCCGCTGGGCCGGAGAGGTCGTTGTCGAGAATCGTCTCGACGAGGTCGACGCCGTCGTCGAGGCTGACGCTCCCATCAACGAGAAGTACCAGGAGCTCGAGGAAAAGGTCTTCCACATCTTGGCGCTCCAGCAGCCTGTTGCGAGCGACCTGCGGTTTCTCGTGGTGGCATCGCGAATCCTCTACGAGATGGAGCGATCGGGAGACTTGGCGGTCAACATCGTGAATTCGCTCGAACGCATTCACGGGATTCCCGCCGACACAACGCTCCAATCGTCGCTCGACCGCCTCTCCGCTGCGTCTGCGACGATGTTCGCACGAGGCATCGAAGCCATTGCGACGATGGACCCCGAGATAGGGCTTCACGCGGAAGCTGAGGACGAGGAGACCGACAATCTGACGTCGGACCTGTTCACGGCTGTGACCGCTCGACAGGATGAGCTCGGCCTGGAGGCTTCGGTTGCGCTGTTCTACATGGGACGATTCTTCGAGCGGATCGCCGACCATGGCGTGAACATCGCCCAGAACATCACCTTCGCCGTCACCGCCCAGTTCCCCGAGGACTACTGAGGCTCCGGGGCTTGCGGCCAGGATGCGGTTGAGGGTGGGCCTGTGGGAACATTGCCGCCATGGACTTCTCCCACTCGCCTCGTTCCCTCGAATACCAGGACCGCCTTCGGGCATTCATGGACGAGCACGTGTATCCGGCGGAGGCGGCGATCACCGCACGTCGGGAACGTGATGAGGTCGACCCGATCGAAGCTCCGCCGGAGATGGCGAACCTCAAGCGGGTCGCACGTGAGCGCGAGCTCTGGAATCTCTTCTTGCCCGATGACGAATACGGCGCCGGGCTCTCGAACACCGATTACGCACCCCTGGCCGAGATCATGGGGCACGTCATCGATCTCGCCCCGGAGGCCACGAACTGCTCGGCCCCCGACACGGGGAACATGGAGGTCCTGCACCTGTTCGGCACTCCGCAGCAGAAGGAGCGCTGGCTGATCCCGCTCCTCGAGGGGGAGATCCGGTCGAACTTCGGCATGACCGAACCCGAGGTGGCGTCCTCGGATCCCCGCAACCTCGAGTGTTCCATCAGACGTGACGGCGATCACTACGTCGTCACAGGCACGAAGTGGTGGTCGACCGGCGCCGTATCGAGCGACACCGAGATCGCCATCGTCATGGGCGTCACCGATCCCGATGCCCCTCCCAAGCATCGCTACTCGATGATCCTCGTGCCCATGGATGCCGAGGGAGTGGAGGTGATCCGCGACCTCCCGGTCTTCGGCTATCGGCACCGAGGAGGCCACGCCGAGGTCGCCTACCACGACGTCCGTGTCCCGGCAGCGAACCTCATTGCGGGAGCAGGAGACGGATACATGATCGCCCAGGCACGCCTGGGTCCCGGGCGGATCCACCACTGCATGCGAGCGATCGGCCAGGCCGAGCGGGCGCTGGCGCTCATGGTCGACCGTGCCAAGTCACGGGAGGCCTTCGGAAGGCGGATCGCAGACCAAGGTGTCGTCCAGGACTGGATAGCGCAGTCACGGTGGCGGATCGATCAGGCCCGGCTGCTGGTCCTGCACGCCGCATGGCTCATCGACACCCACGGCAATCAAGCGGCCCGCAGGGACGTGTCGGCGATCAAGGTGGTGGTCCCGCAGATGGCGCTCTGGGTGATGGACAAAGCGATTCAGGTCCACGGCGGAATGGGTGTCTGTGACGACACTCCGCTCGCAGCCATGTGGGCGAACATGCGGACGCTACGGATCGCCGACGGGCCTGACGAGGTGCACACGATGGTCGTCGCCCGACGCGAGATCGGCCGCAACGAGCGGTCGTGACCGTTCAGCCGAAGAGCTTCGCCCAGAGGCGGGCGAACATGCTCCGCTTCTCGGGCTGTGGCAGTTCCGCCAGCACCGCCTCGAGATGATCGGGAGGCAGATCACCCATCATCACGTAGCGCTCGCCACCGGAGCTCCACTGCACCCGCACGTCACGGGCTGTGTGGACCATCGAGTACAGGGACGAGCCAGAGACCAGCGTGTCGGCGTCCTCGAAGCCCGCAACGACGGTGGCGGCCGGCATCACGAACAGCGAGTACGAGAACAGACCGTCGGAGTAGTAGGCCTGCACCGATCCTGCGCCTGCCGGACCTGGGAAGACGTCGCCCAGGACGTACCCCGCCACCGAGTCCGCCAATGCGTCGGATTCGCCGTGCATGACGATCTCGAGCGGTACGGCCGAGGGGTCCTTCGACCATTCGTACATGCGGTGCGGAGCGAAGTCCGACAGGGATGAGGTCCGGTAGAGCCGACCCTGGCCGTCGTACACATAGGTGATCAGGGGGGCACCCGTGCGCTCGTCGACGACCATCTGGGCCCGCAGCGTTCCTCCCTCGAGGATCGGGATCAAGCTGCAGTCCCTGCGCATGTGCCTGCACGGCTCGGTCGATCCGGTCACGTAGCGGTTGGTCGAGATGGGGCGCGTATCGGTGACGAACGCCACGCCCTGGGGGGCATCGCCGAGTTCGATCGCGCGGCCGTTGCCCACCATCGACCACGTCTCATCGATTCGGATCATCTCCGCCCCGTTCGAATGCTCGACGCGCTCGCGAATCACCTGCGTCTGATTCCCCCACACCGACACGGTCAGCCGTGTGGCGGTGTACGTCGACTCCCTTGCGCGATCGAGCACCTCGTCGACATCGTCGGCAATAGCCCACGGAGCGCCGATCGCCATGGCGGCGATCAACGTGCCACCGACGACAGCAGTCCGGCGGAGGGCGGTCGTCATGGGTCCGATACCTCCACCGCCGTGACACCACTCGGGACCGAGGCGATCGCCGTGTGCCTCGCCTGAAGATCGGTCAGGTCGATCGAAACGGGCTCAGCACCCCCGCCGAAGCCGATGGTGAACGCCAACGCCGCCGCTGCGACACTCCCGGCTGCCGCAGCCGCCGGCCACATGAGCCGTCGGCGCTGCGAGGCCCTCACCGTCTTCTCGACGTCGAGGAAGGAAGGGACCTCGAGGCCGGGCAGTGCCCGAACCGCAGTCCGCGATCGGTCGAGGTCGGCAAGCTCCGCACGGCAATCCGGGCACCCGTCGAGATGCGCCACGACGTCCGGCATCTCGATCGTGTCGAGCTCACCGTCCAGATAGGCGGACAACTCCTCGGTGAGGTGGCCACCAGGAACCAGCTCGAGCGGCACCGTCAGCGACGGCAAGGTTCTGACGGCGCGCCGTGCCGCTTGCAGGCGGCGAAACTCTGCAATCGCATCGAGATCCGACTCGAGGGCCACCACCACGATGTCCAGCTCGTCGCGATCGAGCTCACCGTCGAGGTAGCACGACAGCAGGATCGACATACGCTCGTCGTAGCGCTCTACACCGGCCATGTGAGCATTCCTCTCAGCATCGACCGGCCGCGATGGATTCGGGAACGGACCGTCCCCACGGGAACGTCGGTCGCCTCGGCGATCTCCTCGTACGTCAGACCCACGACGTCACAGAGCACCACCGCCTCACGGAAGTCGTACGGGAGCTTGAGCAGCGCGCTCTGGACATCATCGGAGAGCCGGACCGAAGCGAGCACCTCGTCTGGGGAAGGGCTCGATCCGAGCGAGACGTGATCGCCCTCGGGAAGGGGCGTGGTCGGCCGACGCTTCTTCTTGCGCACGCCGTCGAGGAAGGCATTCCTCGTGATGCGCCACAGCCAGCCCTCGAAGGATCCCGGCGTGTAGCTGTCAAGCCCCTTGCGCACCCGCAGCAGGACGTCCTGGACGAGATCGGCGGCATCGTCGGGATCACCTGTGAGGCGATATGCGAACGTGTAGATCTTCCGCCCGTACCGGTGGGCGACGTCTTCCCACGACAACGTCGGGTGATGTTCGGCCATGGTCCCCATCTCGCTGGGAATAACGCCTCACGGCGGAGGGAAGTTCCGAGAGCGGTCAGCCCGTTGAATCGCTGGAGTCGGCCGACTCTTCGTCATCGACGCCCTCTTCGACGCCCTTGCGGAACTCCTTCGCCGAGGCGCCGAGGGAGCGGGCGAGTTGCGGCAGCTTGGCCGCACCGAAGATCAGGAGCACCACGACGAGGATGAGGATGATCTCAGCGCCACCGATGTTGCGAAGCACGCGACTCCTTTCGCCCGCTCAGTGTATCGCGCCACGCCGATTCCCGGCTGATTCCGCGGTCGAGGCCCGTACGGCGACGGCTCATGTTCCCCACACAAGGCCACCCGCACTCTGAACGCCGTGGAGCCGACTGCTAGGTGAGACCGAACGAATCGACGAAGCCCTGCAGCCGCTCGCGAGTGACGAAGACCGTGCGCTTGTCGCGGCGTTCCCGCTCGTAGATGGTGTACGGACCGAACTTGTCGGTGATGAGCATGGCTCGCTGGGGATTGATCTGTGCCACCGCGACGGCGAACTCGGACAACACCGAGTCGTCGAGTTCGGGATACGAGCCCTCAACGTGCTCGATGACGACGACGAGCGACGTCGAGCCGGACCGCGAGGCTGAGAAGACGTCGGCCGGATCGACCGACTTCATACCCGTGAAGCCGGGGCGGCCGACCTCGACGTTGTATCCGCTCACTCGGAAGAGCCCGAGGACGAGGTCGTCGAGTGACATGGATGTCGTGTCGATGCCGATCGCACGCAGATGAGCTTCCGTCGGTCCCGATAGCACCACCAACTCGGACACCGGCTCGAGGCGATCACCTCGGTCCGATGGCGGCCGAACCGATGTGTCGCTCTGGACCGCCGCAAGCGCCTCGATCGGATCGTGTGCCTCGGGATCTCGCGACAGAATCGGTGCTTCCGCCGGGAGCTCACCCACGGACGGAAGGTCGACGGTATCGAGCAGCACCGGCTCGCCGTTCCGGGTGGCGTAGACCGCGATCTCGTGGACGCCTTCGAGAGGCAAGCCGTCGTCGACCTTTTCTCTGACGTACTCAACCGCGGAAGCTGACAGCAACTCGGTGAGATGATCTCCCGCTTCCTCCTCGCCGAGCGGAACGCCAAAGAACACGGAAGCGGTTTCTCCTTTGACGTGGAAGTCCGTGACGAGCGGCATCGGACGACTCGGAGACGCAGGCCTGGCCTCGGCCTCCCGTGCGGCCGACTGACCGACGGACCGCAGCGCATAGACGGCGAAGCCCAGGATCGCCAGGGCCACGACGGCGATGATGATGGCGAGGAAGACGTTCACGGACCGCTCCTTGAGTACGTGGCGACGATTCTACGACAGGGCGGGGTCGGTCGTGTTCCGGCCGATGGCGGCGACTCGCACCGTGCCGTGGTGTCGGCTTCGCTCAACCGGCCCGACGGCGCTTGATGGTGATCTGACGTTCGCGACGGATCTTGCGGCGCTCTCGCTCGGACATCGCACCCCAGATGCCGAACTTCTCCGACGAGACGATGGCGAACTCGAGGCATTCCTCGCGGACGGTGCACTCGCGACAGATCGACTTCGCTTGCCGGGTGGACGCACCCCGTTCCGGGAAGAACAGGTCGGGGTCCGCCCCCTTGCAGTTGGCGAAATCCTGCCACGCCATGTCGATTCCCTCGCTCTTGAGGGCCTCGAGTAGCTCGCTGATCACGCGTTGCTCCCTACAGGTTTGTAATTACGATGTTGTGATTCAACCAAGGTCGCGCGCGGCTGTCAAGACGGCGCGCGCGCATCGGGGACCGTTTGTCAAGGATTTCCCTCCCCCGTCCGATCACGCCTGGGATCGGCCTACGCAGGCCGAGTGTCGCAACAGGTTTCTGAGCCCGCGATAATCAATGCCGACGCAACAGACGGGAACGCAAGGGTGACGACGACCGAACGACGTCCGAACGTGCACCGCCGGCAGCGATGGGAGGACTGGCTCGGCGGCTTCTTCTCCTCCTCGGTCGGCCTCAAGTGGCTGATGGCGATCACCGGGATCGGTCTGCTCCTGTATGTCCTCGCCCACATGATCGGGAACCTCAAGATGTTCCAGGGCGCATACGAGGGGGGCGAGTACGCCATCGACCTCTACGGCGAAGCCCTGCGCAGCCTGGGCGGCGACCTGGTTCCCCACGAGTCGATCCTGTGGATCTTCCGCATCGGCCTGATCCTTGCGTTCGTGATCCACATCGGCGCCTCCGCGGCCCTCACCAAGCGCAACTGGGATGCGCGAGGCACCGACCGGTACGAAGCCCAGCGTCACTACGCAGCAGCGAACTACGCAAGCCGGACGATGCGATGGGGAGGCATCATCATCCTGCTCTTCCTGCTGTATCACCTGGCCGATCTGACCTTCGGATGGGCGAACCCGGACTTCGTCTACGGCGCGATCTACGACAACGTGGTTGCGAGCCTCTCGCGGCCGCCGGTGGCGATCCTGTACCTCGTTGCGCAGGTGGCGCTGGCCTTCCACATCTATCACGGAGGATGGAGCCTGTTCCAGAGTCTCGGCTTCGTGAATCCCAGGTACAACGTGTGGCGCCGATACTTCGCGATCGGCTTCGCCGCCCTCATCTTCATTGGAAACACCGCCATCATCCTCGCCGTGTGGACCGGCGCGGTGGCATGACCGGAGGCATCGAATCGTGACGACCCAGCACTCCCCCAACCCCGGCTCCCCCGCCCTCGATCCGAAGATCCCTCCTGGCCCCATCCAGGATCGTTGGGACGACCACAAGTTCAGCGTCAAGCTGGTGAACCCGGCGAACAAGCGCAAGTACGACATCATCGTCATCGGTACCGGCCTCGCGGGCGCCTCGGCGGCTGCCTCCTTCGGCGAGCTCGGGTACAACGTCAAGGTGTTCACCCACAACGACTCGGCTCGACGGGGCCACTCGATCGCCGCGCAAGGTGGCATCAACGCCGCAAAGAACTACCGCAACGACGGGGATTCGATCTACCGGCTCTTCTACGACACCGTCAAGGGCGGCGACTTCCGCTCACGCGAGACGAACGTGTACCGCTTGGCCCAGGTCTCCAACGAGATCATCGACCAGACCGTCGCTCAGGGCGTGCCCTACGCACGCGAGTACGGCGGTTTGCTCGACAATCGCTCCTTCGGCGGAGCGCAGGTGTCGAGGACCTTCTATGCACGGGGGCAGACCGGGCAGCAGTTGTTGCTCGGGGCGTACCAGGCGCTGATGCGACAGGTCGAGATCGGTCCGGTCGAGCTGTACACGCGCTCGGAGATGCTCGAAGTGGCCGTCAAGGACGGCCGTGCCGTGGGGGTCGTGGTGCGTGACCTGGTCACGGGGGAGATCACCGCACACTCCGCCCATGCCGTGGTGCTGGCGACCGGTGGATACTCGAACGTGTACTTCCTGTCGACGAACGCCATGAACTGCAACGCAACGGCCGTGTGGCGTGCCCATCGAAAGGGTGCGTACTTCGCCAACCCGTGCTTCACGCAGATCCATCCGACGTGCATCCCCGCCTCCGACGAGCACCAGTCCAAGCTCACGTTGATGTCCGAGTCCCTGCGCAACGACGGCCGGATCTGGGTCCCCGTCGATCCCGACGACCGTCGCGCACCCAACGACATCCCCGAGGACGAGCGCGACTACTACCTGGAACGCCAATACCCAGCGTTCGGCAACCTCGTCCCACGCGACGTCGCCTCGCGAGCGGCCATGCGGATGATCGAACAGAATCGAGGCATCGGGCCGCTGAAGAACGGGGTGTACCTCGACTTCGGCGAAGCGATCGGACGGCTCGGCCGCGCCAAGATCGAGGAGCGGTACGGCAACCTCTTCGAGATGTACGAGCGGATCACCGACGAAGATCCCTACGAGGTGCCGATGCGCATCTACCCGGCTCCCCACTACACGATGGGTGGGCTCTGGGTCGACTACAACCTGATGACCACGGTGCCGGGCCTGTATGCCATCGGTGAGGCCAACTTCTCGGATCACGGAGCGAACCGCCTCGGGGCGTCTGCCCTGATGCAAGGGCTCGCTGACGGCTACTTCGTCATTCCGAACACGATCAACGACTACCTCTCCGACTACCTCAACACGAAGCCCGTGCCCACCGACGACGAGGTGTTCATGCAGGCCGTCGCGCAGGTGCGCGAACGCGAGCAGCAGTTCCTCGACATCAACGGCACCCGATCGGTCGACTACTTCCATCGCCGACTCGGCCATTTGATGATCGACTACTGCGGCCTTGCACGCAGCAGGGAGGGCCTCGAGAAGGCCATCGCCGAGATCCAGGCACTCAAGGAGGAGTTCTGGCGGGACCTGAAGGTCCTCGGCACCAACGACAGCCTCAACCAGTCGCTCGAACGGGCCGGGCGGGTCGCCGACTTCCTGGAGCTCGCCGAGCTGATGTGCCGCGATGCACTCGACAGAGAAGAGTCCTGCGGAGGGCACTTCCGGGTCGAGCACCAGACCGAGGACGGTGAAGCCAAGCGCGACGACGAGGACTACGCCTTCGTCTCGGCATGGGAGTGGGTCGACTCGGCGACGCCACAGGCGCTTCACAAGGAGCCGCTCACGTTCGAGTACGTCCCACCGAGCCAGAGGAGCTACAAGTAGATGGATCTCACGCTCAAGGTCTGGCGCCAGGCCAGCTCGGAGACTGAAGGCGAGTTCAAGACGTACCCGGCGAGCAACGTATCGCCCGATGCATCGTTCCTCGAGATGCTCGACGAGGTGAACGAGCACCTCAACGAGATCGGCGAAGAGCCGATCGCGTTCGACAGCGACTGTCGAGAGGGCATCTGCGGCACGTGTGGGTTGATGATCAACGGCTACCCCCATGGGCCGCAAGACGGCACCGCAACCTGTCAGTTGCACATGAGGAAGTTCAACGATGGCGATTCGATCACCATCGAGCCGTGGAGAGCCACGGCGTTCCCGGTGCTGCGAGACCTGATCGTCGACCGGTCGCCGTTCGATGAGATCATCCAGGCCGGTGGGTACATCTCGGTCAACACCGGGGCAGCTCAGGATGCCAACAACCTCCCGGTGCCCAAGGAGGCTGCTGATGCCTCCATGGACGCTGCCGCCTGCATCGGGTGTGCCGCATGCGTGGCCGCCTGCCCGAACAGTGCCGCCAACCTGTTCACCGCGGCGAAGATGCAGCAGCTGAACCTGCTTCCCCAGGGCAATCCCGAGCGGTACTCCCGTGCGGTGGCCATGGTGGAGACGATGGAGCAGTACTTCGGCTCGTGCACCAACCACGGTGAGTGTGAGAAGGCCTGCCCGAAAAACATCTCCATCGACTTCATCGGGATGATGAACCGCGACTACGTCAAGGCGCAGTTCAAGTTCACGGCGAGGGATGCCCAGAACAAGGGCAAGTAGGACGCCGATCTGCGGGCGTCACTCCTCGGTGGGTCCGGCGAGAACGATGTCTGCGACCGTCGATGCGGCCTCGGGCCGAGCCTGGTTCATCGCCTGCCGGCCCATGCGGTCGAGCACAGCCGGGTCCTGGGCTGCCATGGCTGCCGTGCGACCCGCCATGGTGGGAATGTGCATGGAGGCGCCTGCGCCGGTCGCCGAGACGAAGTCGGCGTTCCACTCCTCCTGACCTGGGAACGGATCGATCACGAAGAACGGCGTACCCCTGGCGAGCACTTCGGTCGTGATGAGCCCACCTGACTTGCCCACCACCACGTCACTCAAGACCACGAGATCGTCGAGGTAGTCGACGAATCCCAACACACGGAGCTCGACCCCGTCGGGAACGGTGAGCCCACCAAGGGCCTCGACGACGTCGTGGTTTCGCCCGGCGACGACGACGAGGGTGCCGCTCGACAGCGAGGCCGCCGCCTCTGCAACCGCTGCCGTGAACCGACCGGTGTCCACACCGGAGGCGATGGCGAGAATGACCGGTCCGTCTGCGATGTCGTATCGAGCGCGGATGTCGTCGGGATCCTTGGGAACGGCGAGCTCAGCCTTTACGGGTATCCCGGTGACATGGATGGTCTCGTCGGGGATTCCCCAGGATCGGAGATACTCCGCCACTCCGTCCCAGGCGACGAAGTACCCGTCGACACCTGAGATGATCCAGCTGCTGTGCGCCATGTAGTCGGTGATCACGATGTACGAAGGCACGTCGATCGTTCCGTTCGCCGAGAGCGCCCGAACCACGAGCGCGGGAAGCTGCTGTGCGCAGATGATCCGGTCCGGCTGATACTCCTCGATGAGCTTCGTGAGGTCCGCATAGAGGGGTGCTTGGAGCGAACCGGCGAGGTCGTTGTCGCGCATCGCCTTCTCCGGATCCGGATCATCCGTCCCCTCGTAGAGCGCCCGATACAGCGAAGGAGCCTCTTGGCTGAAGCGAGTGATGATCGTGGTGACGAATGACCGGAAGGCGGGATTCGTGTATTCGAGGGCGTCCTCGGATCGGACCTCCGCACCCCGCTGCTCGAGCTGGGCAGCGATCGCGTTGGCCGCCGATATGTGGCCCGATCCGAGGCTTGCGTACAGGATGAGGATTCGCACGCGGCCATCGTACGCCGCCCGGTCGCCGCTTGGCCGCCAGGCGACCGCGAGGGTCGGAACTGTCGATGAGCCGACAGTGTCGGTGTGCATCCCCCGACGGAGTCGTTTCCGTAGAACGTATGACCGAGGAGAACGACCGATGACCACCAAGACTCGCAGCCGTATCCGTGTCGAGCCCGCACGCAAGAGGGTTCGGACGGCGATCGGCGGAACCACCATTGCCGACAGCACGAACGCCCTGATGGTCTGGGAGACCCGGTACTACCCCACGTACTACTTCCCCCGCCAGGACGTCCGGTTCGACCTCTTGACCGACAGCGGGGAGACCAAGCGTTCACCGAGCCGGGGAACGGCGGGGCTCCACGACATCACCGTCGTCGACCGAACCGTTCACCAGGCAGCGCTCGTCTGGGACGAAGCGAAGATCCCGGAGCTCGAGGGATACGTCTCGTTCGACTGGGCTGCAATGGATCGATGGTTCGAGGAGGACGAAGAGGTCTACGTCCACGCTCGCGATCCGTACACGAGAGTGGACATCCTGCAGAGCTCGAGGACCGTCCGGGTCGAGGTCGACGGTGTCACCGTCGCCGAATCCAGCCAGCCCCGCATCCTCTTCGAAACGGGCATGCCAGCCCGCTACTACCTCCCCAAGACCGATGTCCGCTTCGAGCACCTGGTGCCCACCGACACCGAGACCCGCTGCCCTTACAAGGGGACTGCCCGCTACTGGTCGATCGAGGTGAACGGGGAGATCCACTCCGACCTCGCCTGGGGCTACGACGCTCCGCTCCCGGAGTCGCAGAAGATCGCGGGCTATGTCGCCTTCTACAACGAGAAGCTGGACATCTACATCGATGGTGAGCTCGAGGAGCGCCCGAAGACGCCGTTCTCGTAGCGCCGTGTCCTCGCAGCCAGCGGTTCGGGGAGCACGGTGTTCCGGAAGCCCGGTGCGCTCG
>JASJCF010000040.1 GCA_030066265.1 Acidimicrobiia bacterium
CCCCTGGTGGGGGAGATGTCCCGCAGGGACAGAGGGGGCAGCGCGGTTTGCTTCGGTCCGGGCCGGGGGATTCGCCCTCGGCGAATTCGTGCGCCCCTCTCTGGCTGCCGCCATCTCTCCCCAAGGGAGAGAACGCGCAAGAGGTGGGATCGAATCAGTTCCTCAGCTTCGAGTCTCCAGGCGTCAGTTGTCAGTCTTCATTTGTCAGTTGTCAGTCTTCGGTTCTCAGTCTCGAGTCTCGAGTCCCGAGTCTCGAGTTGTCAGTTATCAGCTCATGGCTCATGGCTCCTCAGCTTCTCAGCTCCTGAGCTTCGAGTCACCAGTTGTCAGTTGTCAGTTGTCAGTCTTCGGTTCTCAGTCTCGAGTCTCGAGTCTCGAGTTGTCAGTTGTCAGCTCATAGCTCAAGGCTCAAGGCTCATGGCTCCTCAGCTCCTCAGATCCTCAGCTTCGAGTCTCGGCACTTCAGAATCGGGCCTCGAAACTCGGGACTCGGGACTCGGGACTCGAAACTCGGGACTCGAGACTCGAATCCCAAATCTGTCACAGGGGGGTTCTACGCTGTTGGCAGTCGTCGTATGAGGGCAGGAGATCGTGGAAGTCGTGCTCGTCGGATTGCTCGTCGCAGCGATCGCAGGGCTGGTCCTGGTCGGTGTCATCGCGGTCAGGTCGTCCCAGCGATCCGGGTCGGACTCCGAAGAGATCGATCGCCAGATGCACCAGCTCATGGCATCCCAGCAAGCCCTCGTGGGCAAGATCGATGCCGTCGCCCAGCAACAGGTCGTGTCGTCGAAGGCGCTCAACGACACGGTCCATCAGTCGCACCAGCAGCTCACGAAGGAGCTGAACGACCGACTCCATGCGGTCGAGTCCTCGATGGGGGAGAATCTCTCGGATTCCGCACAGGCGACGGCCAAGTCGCTCGGTGAGCTCTCCCAGCGTCTCGAGACGATCGACAAGGCGCAGCGCAACATCACGGACCTGTCCGAGCAGGTGGTGACGCTCCAACACGTCCTCGATGACAAGCACGCGCGCGGAGCCTTCGGCGAGGTGCAGCTCAACGACATCGTCGTCGACGCCCTGCCACCCAGCGCGTACGACTTCCAGGTGGTGTTGTCCAACGCCCGGCGAGCCGACTGTGTGATCAAGCTGCCCAACCCGCCCGGCCCGATCGTGATCGATGCGAAGTTCCCGCTGACGGCCTACATGTCGATGCTCTCGGCTGAGAGCAGCGACGACCGCCGTCGGTTCGCCAAGCAGCTCGGCATCGACACCAAGAAGCACATCAAGGACATCGCCGAGCGCTACATCATCCCGGGGGAGACCTCCGACAGCGCATTGATGTTCATTCCCTCGGAGGCGGTCTATGCCGAGCTCCACGCCCATCATCCCGACGTCGTCGAGATGAGCCATCGTCTCAAGGTCTACCTCGTCTCCCCGACGACGATGATGGCCACCCTGACCACGGTCCGCGCCGTCCTGCGCGACGTGCGGATGCGGGAGCAGGCGAGCCTCATCCAGGTCGAGATCGGGGTCATGCTGAAGGACGTCGACCGACTGATGGATCGAGTGCGCAAGCTCGAGACGCACTTCGACCAAGCCGACCGCGACATCAAGGACATCCGGATCTCGGCGAACAAGATCTCGTCGCGCGGCACCAAGATCGAAGAGCTCGAACTCGACCAGCCAACCGCCGCACCGAGTCTCGGCGTCGCCGAACCCTTCGATTTCGAGGAATAATCCGTCGATACGGCTCCAGCCGCCGTATACTCCTGCCATTCCCACCCGAGGTCACGTCTGGCCGATGCGTGGGTCTCCCAGCGCTCACCGCGATTTTCCGCATCGTGCGCCGTATCCCGTGGCCGACTGGCCAGTTGTTCTCGCCATCTCGAAAGGGGCGAAGCCGAGATGAGTACGGAAAGAGCCAAGCTCCAGGAGCTGAAGCTCCCACAGCTGCGCGACATGGCCACACAGGTCGAAGTCGACCACGAGGGGCTCCAGAAGTCGAAGCTGATCGCCGCCATCCTCGAGGCTGACAAGTTCGATCCGTCGATGCTGCCCGAAGAGACTCCCGAGGAAGTCGCCGCCGTCGCCCGCGACGGGTCCTCCGACGAGGAGTCCGGATCGGCAGAGGCGAGTCGTGGCGATGGTGACGGGTCTGGCGAAGAGCGGCAGGGAGCCCGCCGCCGCAATCGCCGCAGTCGCAACCGGAACCGCAACCGCGAGCCGATCGACGAGTCCGAGCTCGAGGTGCGGCAGGGAATCCTCGACATCCTCCCCGAGGGTTACGGATTCCTCCGTGTCACCGGCTACCTCCCCGGCGACAAGGACGTCTACGTCGCTGCGAACATCATCCGCAAGGCACGGCTGCGCAAAGGCGACATCATCGAGGGCCCGATTCGCCCGGCCCGCGCGCAAGAGAAGTTCCCGGCGCTCGTCCGGGCGGTGAAGGTCAATGGCGTCGATCCGGAGGTCGCCTCAGAGCGACCGAAGTTCGCCAAGCTCACCCCGCTGTTCCCCGATGAGCGTCTCCGACTCGAGGTGGACGGGCATCCGGACCTCATGATGGCGAGGATCATCGACTTGATCGCTCCCATCGGCAAGGGTCAGCGAGGCCTGATCGTCTCCCCGCCGAAGGCGGGCAAGACCACGGTTCTCAAGGACATCGCGAACTCGATCGCAGCCAACAACCCCGAGTGTCATCTCATGGTCGTCCTCGTCGACGAGCGGCCAGAAGAGGTCACCGACATGCAGCGGTCGGTCAAGGGAGAGGTGATCTTCTCGACCTTCGATCGTCCCGCCGAAGAGCACACGCAGGTGTCCGAGCTGGCGATCGAGCGGGCCAAGCGCCTCGTCGAGTCGGGCACCGACGTCGTGATCCTCCTCGATTCCATCACTCGCCTCGCTCGTGCGCACAACCTCGCCACTCCTGCCTCAGGGCGGATTCTGTCCGGTGGTGTCGACTCGACAGCGCTGTACCCGCCGAAGCGCTTCTTCGGTGCTGCCCGCAACATCGAGGAGGGAGGCAGTCTCACGATCATCGGGACTGCGCTCGTGGAGACCGGGAGTCGCATGGACGAGGTGATCTTCGAGGAGTTCAAGGGAACGGGCAACATGGAGTTGCGGCTCGACCGCAAGCTCGCCGACAAGCGCATCTATCCGGCGATCGACATCGAATCGTCCGGCACGCGCCGCGAGGAGCTGCTGTTCGAGCGGGCGGAGCTGCAAGAGGTGTGGAAGCTCCGCCGGGTGCTCCTCGCCCTCGAGTCGGGAGCTGCACTCGAGCTGCTGATCGACCGTCTGAAGAGCACCAAGGCGAACGCCGAGTTCCTCGAGTCCGTCGCCAAGAGCGGACAGTAGGAACCTCGCTACCCTGCCGAGACTGATTCCAGGAGAAGCCGTGAAGTCTGACATCCACCCGAACTACCGAACGGTCGTGTTCCAAGACACGTCCTCCGATCTCGCGTTTCTGACGAAGTCGACGATCGCGACCTCCGAGACGATCGAATGGGAGGACGGGAACACCTACCCGCTCGCCAAGGTGGAGATCTCATCGGAGAGCCATCCCTTCTACACGGGCAAGCAGATCCTCGTGGACACCACCGGCCGAGTGGAGCGCTTCCGCAAGAGGTACGGGCAAACCGCTGCGGCACCCGCAGCTGCTGCGGCCGCTGACGCGCCACCAGCTGCAGAGGCCTCCGACGCGAAGGAAGCCGAAGCGAAGGAAGCCGACGCCGGCGCCGACGGCGAACCGGAGGCATAGTTGAGCCGCTCTCCTGGTGCCTCCGTCGGCGGCCAGGCGGTCATCGAGGGCGTCATGATGCGCGCTCCTGAGGCCTGGGCGGTTGCGGTACGCCGCCCTGACCGGGTCATCGAAGCCAAGCGCCACGATCTGCCGCCGCTCGCCAGTCGGAACCGGCTGGCTTCGGTCCCCTTTCTTCGTGGGATCTTCGTGCTCATCGAATCGCTCTCACTCGGTTTCCGTGCGCTGTCGTGGTCTGCCGAGAAGGCCGGCGACGAGGGAGAGGAGATCGGGCGCCGCGAGATCATCATCACGATGGTCTTCGCGATCACGATCGCCCTCCTCGTCTTCGTGATCGGGCCTGCCTTCGCGGCGAACTGGATCAAGGACGGCGTCGGCGGGAACGCAATCCTCTTCGTCGTCATCGACGGGCTGCTGCGCATCGCGCTGATCGTCGGCTACATCTGGCTGATCGGTCGGAACCCCGAGATCCAGCGTGTCTTCCAGTACCACGGTGCCGAGCACAAGACGATCCATGCGTACGAGAACGGCGATCCCCTCGACATCGTCCCCATTCAGAAGTACAGCCCCCGCCATCCGCGATGTGGAACCTCTTTCATCATCATCGTGGCGATGGTCGCCTTCGTGGTCTTCCTCTTGCTCGCTCCTTTGCCGTTCATCTGGCAGATCCTGTCGCGGATCCTGTTGATTCCGGTCATCGCCGGCCTTTCCTACGAAGTTCTGAAGGGCGCCGCCGGCTCTCGATGGCTCGCATGGGCGTCCCAACCCGGTATCTGGATCCAGTCGATCACCACGAAGGAGCCGACCGACGATCAGGTGGAGGTCGCCATCGCTTCCCTGTTGGCTGCACTCGAGCCTGCGGCGGTCGAGGAGGTCAAGGGCCGAGGCGACGTTGCGCCTGCCGCTCTTGCAGCCGAGTACGACCTCGGCCAGACCGGTGAACAGGATGGATGAGCGCCTGCTCGCTCGGCTGGCATCCGCAGAAGCTGCATACGAGGACACGCTGGAGGAGTTGGCCGATCCGTCGGTGATCGCTGATCAATCCCGCTATCGCGAGGCAACGACACGCCACGCCGAGCTCAAACCCGTCGTCGAGGCGTACCGGGCATATGTGGCTGCGCAGCGAGAGGTGGAGGACGCAACCGAGCTGCGCAACGACGAGACCGATGAGGACATGCTGGCGTATCTCTCTGAGACGGTCGATGAGAAGACGTCCGAGCTGGACGACCTCGAAGCTCGACTCCGCATCCTGCTGGTTCCCAAGGACCCCGATGACGACAAGGACGTGATCGTCGAGATCCGGTCCGCTGCCGGCGGTGACGAAGCGGCGCTGTGGGCCGGCGATCTCTATCGGATGTACGAGCGGTTCACCGAACGCTCGGGGTGGAGCCTCGACCCGATCAACGTGAACGTGAACGAGGGTGGCGGGATCAAGGAGGCCACGTTCGCCGTGAAGGGGACCGGCGCATACTCGCGGTTCAAGTACGAGGCCGGCCCGCACCGCGTTCAGCGCGTTCCCAAGACCGAGTCCCAGGGGCGGGTCCACACGTCGGTGGGAACCGTTGCGGTGCTCCCCGAGGCACAGGAGGTCGAGGTGGAGGTGCACGACAACGAGCTGATCGTCGAGACGATGCGCTCGCAAGGTCCCGGAGGCCAGTCGGTGAACACCACCGATTCGGCGGTCCGGATCACGCACAAGCCCACCGGCATCGTCGTGTCGTGTCAGGATGAGAAGTCCCAACTCCAGAACAAGCTCAAGGCCATGCGCGTGCTGCGTGCCCGCTTGTACCAGATCCAGCTCGACGAACAGCTCGGCGAGCGGGCGTCGGTGCGCCGATCGCAGGTGGGCAGCGGTGAGCGATCAGAGAAGATCCGCACCTACAACTTCAAGGAGAATCGCGTCACCGATCACCGGATCGGTCTCACCGTGCATGCGTTGCCCGGCGTGCTCGACGGAGATCTCTCGGAGATCCATGAAGCGTTGATCGCCGATGACGTGGCCAAGAAGCTCGCGGCGGGCGTATGAGGACGACTCGGGACCTGATCGCCGAATCGGCGATTCCCGAGCACGAGGCGGTCCGGCTCCTCGCCATGGCCACGGATCGACCGATGACGAGTGTTCGCATCGGCTTCCCGGTCTCGACGGACACGCTGGCTCGGTTCGATGCCCTCGTCAGCCGTCGTCGGTCCGGTGAGCCACTCCAGTACATCGAAGGATCCGTGCCGTTCGGGCCGGTCTCGATCGCAGTCGACGAACGCGTGCTGATCCCACGACCTGAGACGGAGGAGATCCTCGAGATCGTGCAAGCTCGATGTCTCGATCCGGAGGTGATCGTGGATCTGTGCACGGGAAGTGGAGCCCTCGCCGTGGCCCTCGCAGCGGTCTTCCCCGGTGCGTCGGTGTACGCCACCGACGTGGATCCGGGTGCGCTGGCGGTCGCCCGCCACAACGCCGAGGCGAACCGAGTGGCCGTCTCGTTCTTCGAGGGAGACTTGTTCGACGCCCTGCCACGGGGGCTCGTCGGCGAGATCGATCTGATCGTCGCCAACCCGCCCTATCTCACGGTCGCCGAGTACGCCGAGGCACCTGCCGACGTCAAGCGAGAGCCCATCCACGCGCTCGTCTCGGGCCGCAGCGGCACCGAGTACGTCGAGCGCATCGCACACGAGGCACCGACGTGGCTTTCCGATGACGGTGTCGTGATCTGTGAGATCTCCGAGTTCCGATCGGAGGCGGCACAAGCTGCCTTCGATCCGCTCGGCGCCGAGACCGTACCCGACGGTGCAGGCAAACCCCGTTTCGTGCTCGGAGCGCGTACCAGTGAGGTAGCGTGAGGCCCTCTCCAGGAGGGGTTGTGGACGTATCGGTCGCAGCGCGAGCCATCAAACGGGGTGAAGTCGTCGGTGTCCCGACGGACACGGTGTACGGGCTTGCGGCCGATCCCTATGACGAAGCTGCACTCGATCGGCTGTACGACCTGAAGGGCCGGAACGAAGGGAAGCCAATCGCCATCCTGGTCGCGGATCTCGACCAGGGCCTGAGTCTCGGAGCGATGTCCGACAGGGCGTTGGAGTTGGCTGAACGGCACTGGCCGGGAGCTGTGACGCTGGTCGTTCCCCGGCTGGACACGGCGCCGCCGTGGCTCGGTGACACCAGGCGACGCACCATCGCCCTGCGGTGCCCGAACCACCCGGTTGCGCTCGGCTTGCTCCGACTCACCGGCCCCTTGGCCGTGACGTCGGCCAATCAGTCTGACACGGCCCCGACGAACTCCGCCAACGAGGCCGAAGCCGTGTTCGGGGATCGGGTGCTGACGTACTTGCCGGGCGAGGCCGGCGGTGGCGAGCCCTCGACGCTGGTCGACCTCACCGAACCTTCGGAGATGGTGCTGCGCCGGGGCCCGATCGATCCGTGACGGGTGATCCGTGACCGGGCGCTTCCTCGCACTCGCTGTCGCCACCCTCGTCTGGTCCCTCTCCCTCTGGTTCGGTTTCCTTGCGTTCGGGACCAGCCGGGCCATTGCCCTGGCGATCATGGCGATCGGCCTGGCCTTCAGCCTGTACGCCATCGCCGGGTTCAGCGGGGCCGATGACATCGGAACGACGGGCTTTCGGGCAACGCTCATCGGGCTCGGGGTGATTGCCCTGTTGTTCGTCTCGTTCTGGGGATCGGGCATCGACACCTTCGTCGTGGCGGCCCCAATCGTCGGCGGTGGATTCGGCGGTGCCTATGCGCTCACGCCGGCGGACCAGCCATCGCGCCTCCTGACCAGGTGCGCCGTCGTGGTGGTGGCCGCTGGGATCGCATCGTGGGTGTACTGGGTCGATCCGACCGTGTACGGACTGATCGCTCCGCTTGTCACGTTCGGGCCCCTCGCAATCGCCGACCGAATCCATGACCGCGCCCGGGAGATCCTCGCAGAAACCCCGTCCGACTAGATTTCTCCTCTGCTCGAAGCGCCAACGTCCACAGGAGCGTGCATGACGGACATGACCCCGCTGCAGCAGGTCGACCCGACCCTTGCGGCCCTGATCGCCAAGGACGTCGAACGGCAACGATCGAAGATCCAGCTCATCGCGTCCGAGAACTTCGTCAGTCGAGCGATGATGCAAGCGTCGGGATCGGTGCTCGCGAACAAGTACTCCGAGGGATATCCCGGACGCCGGTACTACGAGGGCTGTGAGGTCGTCGACGAGGTCGAGGAGCTGGCCATCGACCGTGCCAAGGACCTCTTCGGTGCGGAGCACGCCAACGTCCAGGCGCATTCGGGATCACAGGCAAACATGGCTGCGTATTACTCCGTGCTCGAGACGGGTGACACCATCCTCGGGATGCGTCTCGATCAGGGAGGCCATCTCACTCACGGCTCTCCCGTGAGCTTCTCGGGTCAGCTCTTCAACTTCGTCGAATACGGGGTCGACCGCGAGACCGAGCTCATCGACATGGACGAAGTGAGATCCCTGGCGCTCGAACATCGGCCGAAGATGATCGTCGCCGGCTACTCGGCGTACAGTCGGATCATCGACTGGGCGTCGTTCCGGGAGATCGCCGATGAGGTCGGGGCGGTCTTCCTCGTCGATGCCGCTCACATCATCGGCTTGATCGCCGGCGGGGCGCATCCGAGTCCGGTGCCCCACGCACACATCGTCACGGCCACCACGCACAAAGCTCTCCGCGGCCCGCGAGGTGGTCTCATCCTGTCGACCTCCGAGCATGCGAAGGCCATCGACAAGGCCGTGTTCCCGTTCGCCCAGGGCGGGGCGATCAACCATCAGATCGCCGGAAAGGCGCTCGCCTTCAAGCAGTGCGGCACCCCCGAGTTCGAGCAGTATTCGACACAGATCGTGCGAAACGCATCGGTGCTGGCCGACACGATGATCACGGCCGGCTCCCGGGTGGTTTCGGGCGGAACCGACAATCACATGTTCCTCGTCGACCTCCGCTCGATCGACGAGGACCTCACGGGAAAGGACGCTTCCACGCTCCTCGACTCCCTGGGGGTCACCCTCAACCGCAACGCCATTCCGTTCGACCCGAGGTCGCCCTTCATCACGTCGGGGATCCGCATCGGAACACCGAGCGTCACTACTGCGGGCATGAAGCAGGAACAGATGATGATCCTGGGGAAGGCCATCGTCGAGATGCTGAGGAAGCGAAACGACGCCGCGGTCCTGGATCAGCTCAGCGCTGCCGTGGGTGAGCTCGCATCCGAGTTCCCGGCCTACCCCGAGGGCTTCGCAGGCCACGTGTGAGTGGCTGCGTCGACACCCTGCCCAGCCTCAGTACGCCACCGGCCGGACCCTCGATCACCATGACCTCCGAGGTCGTAGTGAGCGCACGATTGCGTCTGCGGAACCACAGGTGGGTACGCTTCCCTCGACCGGCAGGCACGTCGGTCGCCGGCACCGCGGGATCGAGCACGTGACCGATACGACACCAGATCACGAACCAGATGCACCTGACGATTCGCGTTCAACCTTCGTCCCGCCGAAGGCAGCGATCACCGGCGGTTTTTCGAAGAACGCCGACCTGATCTCGTACATCGTCGCCGGCCTGCTCATCGGATTGTTCCTCGATTGGGTCTTGGGGACGACGCCGGTGATGGTCATCATCTGGACCCTGCTGGGCGTGGCGGTGGGCTATTGGCGCCTCTGGCAGTCCTCTGCGGAGCTCGAGGAGCAGGCCAAGGAGCGGAGTCATGGCGCCTGAGAACGACTTCGATCCCGATGTCATGGCCAAACCCTCGGCCGAATCCAAGCCCGTCGAGGCCATCCTCGGGAGGAACATCGTCAAGCGTGCCTGGTGGGTGGCCCCTGTGCTGATCGTGGGCTTCGGTGCGCTCAACGGGTGGCTCGGGGCCGCTTCGGCTGCGATCGGCGTTGTCATTGTCATCGCCAATTTCCTGGTCGGGGGCTACCTGCTTTCGACGGCTGCGAGAGTGTCTCTCGGGCTGTATCATGCCGCCGCGCTCGTCGGCTTCTTCATCCGGCTGGGGCTCATCACGTTGACCATGGTCGTCATCGTGAGCCTGGTCGAAGTCGATCGAGTCGCCTTGGGCGTTTCGGCGGTGGTGAGCTATCTCGTCCTGCTGTCGCTGGAAGCGATTGCCGTGGCCAAAGGTGAGGAAAGGGAACTCGAGTGGACGAACTGATACTCGCTCTTGAGGAATGTGATCTCAGTGAGCAGGCTGTCTGTGCCCCCTCCGATGTCACGGTGCTCTTCGAGTTCCGCGAGCCCATCATCGAGATCTTCGGCTTCCCGATCACGCGTACCGTGTTCCTCATCTTCTTGGCGGCGCTGGTCGCCATCCTCATCTTGTTCTTCGGCCTGCGGAAGCGGGCCACGCACCCGGGGAAGTACCAGCTCAGCGTCGAGAGCCTGATGACCTACGTGCGCGACGAGATCGCCATCGGCATCATCGGCCCGCTCGGGGTCAAGTACTACCCCTACCTGATGGCGCTGTTCATCTTCATCCTCGTCGGCAACGCCTTCGAGATCACGCCATTGATCAACTTCCCGATCACGTCGCGCATGGCGATTCCCCTGTTCCTGGCACTGGTCACGTGGGTGATCTTCGTGTTCGCGGGCTTCAAGCGGAACGGCATCAGCTACCTGACCGGGATCGTGTGGCCGCCCGGCGTGCCGGTCGCCTTGAAACCTCTGGTCGGCCTGATCGAGTTCGTGTCGGTGTTCTTCGTTCGGCCGTTCTCACTTGCCGTCCGGCTCTTCGCCAACCTCGTCGCCGGGCACGTGATGCTCTCTCTGATGCTCGTCACGGCGTTCGTGTCGGTCGTCGGCCTCTTCACAGGCGACATCTCCGTGGTGAAGGGATTGTTCGGATTCGCATGGTGGGCCCTGGCGCTCGCCATCTTCATGTTCGAGATGATCGTCATCGTGCTCCAGGCATACATCTTCACGCTCTTGTCGGCGGTGTACATCGACACGTCGATCAACGTCGAACACTGACAGGTCCCTGCTCAGCAGATAAGGAAGGGAAACAATGGAAGAACTCAGCGGAGCGATCGCCCTGGTCGGTTACGGTCTCGCTGCCATCGGCCCCGGCATCGGCATCGGGCTCATCGCCGGGTCGGCGGTCGAAGCGATGGCTCGCCAACCCGAGGCTGCCGGCATGGTCCGAACCACGATGTTCTTGGGCATCGCGTTCACGGAGGCACTCGCACTGATTGCGTTCGTCCTCTTCTTCCTCGTCTGATCCGGGGTTCGACATGCGTACGTATGTGTTCGCACAGTTGATCTTGGCGGTCGAGGACGGCGAGTCGAGCGAGGGTGGTGGCGTCGACCTCCTCCTGCCCGCACCGGAGGAACTCATCGCCGGCATCATCGCCTTTGCCATCGTGTTCTTCTTCGTGTGGCGCTGGGCCGTACCGGCGCTCAACAAGACGCTCGAAGCCCGTCAGCAGGAGATCGCCGCCGAGTACGAGTCCGCCGAGAAGGCGAAGGTCGAGGCGGAGAGCCTGCTCAACGACTATCGAAGCCAGCTCGCAGGGGCCAATACCGAAGCGGAGCAGATCGTCGCAGATGCCCGCGACCAGGGTGATGCGCTCAAGGCCGACATCGTCGCCCGGGCGGAGACGGAGGCCGGCCAGATCAAGGACCGGGCCCAGGACGAAGTCGAGGCCGAGCGTGCTCGTATCGCCGGTGACCTCAAGCGCCAAGTCGCCGACCTGTCATTGGACGTCGCTGAGCGTGTCGTAGGGGAGTCGATCGATGCCGAGCGCCAGCGCGAGTTGGTCGATCGGTACATCGACGATCTGGGCGGGGTGCAGTAGCCGATGGACCTCGCCACGGACCAGGCAAGCCGCATCGAGGGCTATTCGGCAGCGCTTCTCGCGATTGCCAGGGCCGAGCGCGAAGCGGACCTGTTGGTCGAACTGCCTGCTGCAGCCACCGCCCTGGCGAGCCACAGTGAGCTCATCGAGACCCTTCGCGATCCCCGCGTGCCAGCTGAGCGCAAGCAGGCGATCGTCGATGAGCTCCTCTCACACCGTGCCTCCCTGGTGACCGTCGCCGCCATCAACTTCCTGGTGTCGTCGGGACAGGCCAAGCACCTCGGACAGATCGCCACCCGGCTGACCGAGCTCGCGGCCGAGTCACAGGGTGAGGTCGTTGCCGAGGTGCGTGCTCCCATGGAGTTGGCGCCCGAACAGGTCGAGCGGCTCCGAGAGAAGCTCGAGCAGGTCACGAACAGACGAGTACAAGTCCGGGTCATCGTCGATCCATCCGTCGTGGGTGGCGTCGTCACGAAGATCGGGGACACCGTGCTCGACGGATCGATTCACAGTCGTTTCGTCGAGCTTCGAGAGCAATGGGGCTGATGCACGATGGCTGAACTCACATTGGACACCGGGGACATCACCGCAGCGCTCCGGAAGAACCTCGAGGGATGGAGCCCGTCGCTCGAGGCGGAGACGATGGGCTATGTCACATCCGTCGGTGATGGTGTCGCACGCGTCGCAGGGCTCCCGAACGCCATGGCGTCCGAGCTCCTCGAATTTCCCGGGGGGCTGCTGGGCGTGGCGCTCAACCTCGATGAAGACTCGATCGGTGCCGTCATCATGGGTGATGCCACCGGCGTCGAAGAGGGCGACGAGGTCAGGTCGACGGGGCGGGTGCTCTCGATTCCCGTCGGTGACGCCCTCCTGGGACGCGTGGTCGACCCGCTCGGAACGCCGCTCGATGGGAAGGGCCCGATCAACGCATCGGACCGACGGCTCCTCGAGACCCAGGCTCCGACGGTCGTGCAGCGCCAGCCGGTGTCCGAGCCCCTGCAGACCGGCCTGAAGGCGATCGACGCGATGACCCCGATCGGGAGGGGCCAGCGTCAGCTCATCATCGGCGACCGCCAAACCGGGAAGACGGCGATCGCCGTGGACACGATCCTCGCCCAGAAGGGCTTGGGCGTGAAGTGCATCTACGTCGCAATCGGTCAGAAGAACTCCACGGTGGCCGAGGTCGTCGATGCCCTCGCTCGCGACGGGGCCATGGACTACACCGTGGTGGTCAACGCAGCCGCCAGCGACTCGGCGGCCCTCCAGATGTACGCGCCGTATGCGGGTTCCGCCATCGGGCAGTACTGGATGTACAACGGCGAGCATGCTCTCGTCATCTTCGACGATCTCACCAAGCAGGCGGTGGCGTACCGCGAGATCTCGCTGCTGCTGAGGCGTCCGCCAGGGCGTGAGGCCTACCCGGGCGATGTGTTCTACCTCCACAGTCGTCTGCTCGAGCGGTGCGCCAAGCTGTCCGACGAGATGGGCGGAGGTTCCCTCACCGGTCTGCCGATCATCGAGACGAAGGCAAACGACGTCTCGGCGTACATCCCGACCAACGTGATCTCGATCACCGATGGCCAGATCTTCTTGGAGACCGACCTGTTCTTCGCCGGGATTCGACCGGCGATCAACGCCGGTATCTCGGTGTCCCGAGTCGGCGGTGCCGCACAGGTCAAGGCGATGCGAAAGGTGGCGGGCCCGCTTCGCCTCAATCTGGCGCAGTTCCGAGAGCTCGAGGCCTTTGCTGAGTTCGGATCGGAGCTCGACGCAACGTCGCTCGCCCAGCTCGATCGTGGCCGACGCGTGGTGGAGGTCCTGAAGCAAGGTCAGTACAACCCGATGCCCGTCGAGGAAGAGGTCGTTGCCATCTACGCCGTCACGGAGGGCTACATGGACGATGTCGACCCGAGCGACATCGCCGAGTTCGAGGCTGGCTTGGTCGCGTTTGCGCGGGATCGCTACGGATCGGTGCTGGCCCAGATCGCCGACACCGGCGAGCTGCCGGAGGATGAGCTCGTGTCGATCATCAACGCGTTCAAGGCCGGCCGCGGCGACGGCGAGCCGACCGGTGAGCTCGACGCCAGGCCCTCGGACGGCTCGGAGGCGTAGCAAACCATGGCATCCGCCGAAGTCCGCCAGATTCGCCGGCGCATCAAGAGCGTCGAGTCGACCATGAAGATCACGCGTGCCATGGAGCTGATCGCAACGGCGCGGATCGGGAGGGCTCAGGTGCGGGTCGCGCAGGCCAAGCCGTACACGGAGAAGATGAACGCAGTCATTGCGAACATCGCCTCGGAGACCGGCTCACTGTCGCATCCCTTGCTCGAGCGCCGCGACGCCAAGGCGGCGGGAGTGCTCGTGGTGACATCCGATCGCGGACTTGCCGGTGGCTACAACTCCTCGGTCATCCGCATCGCAGAGGCCGCTGTCCGCAGACACCAGGCCGAGGGCAAGCTGGTCCGGCTGTACACGGTCGGGGCCAAGGCGCAGGCGTACTTCCGGTACCGGAAATACCAGATCGATCACGTCTGGCTCAACGTCACCGACACGCCCACCTACGCAGATGCCCGCTCGGTTGCGAACATCCTCCTCGATGAATACGCGACCGAGCGCGTCGATGCCGTCGAGGCCTACACGACGGAGTACGTCTCGGCATTGACCCAGACCGCCATCCGCTGGCCGATCCTGCCGATCGAGCCACCCCGCGTGACCGGAGACATCGATGCCTCCGCCCCGGTCTCGTACACCTACGAACCGTCCCCCGAGGAGATCCTCGGGAGGCTGCTCCCGCGATATCTCGAAGGAACGGTCTTCGGGATGCTGCTCGAGGCCTCGGCTTCGGAACATGCAGCGAGGCGGCGCGCCATGAAGGCCGCAACCGAGAACGCCGAAGAGCTGACGAGGCTCTTGACACGGGAGGCGAACCAGGCTCGCCAGGCGGAGATCACCACGGAAATCAGCGAGATCGTCGGCGGTGCCGAGGCACTGTCCGGCGGCTGAACGGATCACGGAATACGGAGATACAAGCGATGAGCGTGACAACCCTCGCACCTGGCAAGATCGTCAAGGTCGCCGGCCCGGTGGTCGACGTGGAGTTCCCGTCGGATGCCCTGCCGGAGATCAACCATGCGCTCGAGGTCGACCTGGAGGTCGCCGGGACTGCCCGGACGATCCTGTGCGAGGTCGCCCAGCAGTTGGGTGACGACAAGGTGCGCGCAGTTGCGCTGGCGCCGACTGACGGCCTCATCCGAGGGGCTGCGGTCCGCAACACCGGGGCTCCGATTTCGGTTCCAGTCGGGGACCAGACGCTCGGCCACATCTTCAACGTGTGGGGTGTTGCCCTCGACGATCCCACGGCGGAGTTCGGGGAGCGGTGGCCGATTCATCGTGATCCGCCCGCCTTCGAAGACGTGGAGCCCCAGAAGAAGGTCTTCGAGACGGGCATCAAGGTCATCGATCTGATCTCGCCGTATCTCGAAGGTGGGAAGATCGGGCTCTTCGGCGGCGCCGGCGTCGGCAAGACGGTGCTGATCCAGGAGATGATCAACCGGGTGGCGACCCAGCACGGTGGCGTTTCGGTGTTCGCCGGCGTGGGGGAGCGGACGCGCGAGGGCAACGACCTGTTCCTCGAGATGACCGAGTCCGGAGTGATCGACAAGGCTGCGCTGGTGTTCGGGCAGATGGACGAGCCGCCCGGTGTCCGGCTCCGTGTCGCACTGTCGGCGCTCACGATGGCCGAGTACTTCCGCGACGTCCAGCAGCAGGACGTGCTGTTGTTCATCGACAACATCTTCCGGTTCACCCAGGCAGGCTCGGAAGTGTCGACCCTGCTCGGCCGAATGCCATCGGCGGTGGGGTACCAGCCCACGCTGTCGTCGGAGATGGGCACCCTCCAAGAGCGCATCACGTCGCTGCGGGGGCGATCGATCACGTCGCTCCAGGCCATCTACGTGCCTGCGGACGACATCACGGATCCCGCTCCGCACACGGCTTTCGCCCACCTCGACGCCACGACGGTGCTGTCCCGGCCGTTGACCGCACTCGGGATCTACCCGGCTGTGGACCCGTTGGACTCGAACAGCCGTGCCCTCGACCCGCAGATCGTCGGTGACGAGCACTACGAGGTGGCGACCCAGGTGCAGCTCGTCCTGCAGCGGTACAAGGACCTCCAGGACATCATCGCCATCCTCGGCATGGACGAGCTATCCGAGGAAGACAAGCTCATTGTCAACCGTGCGCGTCGCATCCAGCGCTTCTTGAGCCAGCCGATGTTCGTCGCCGAGCAGTTCACGGGACAGGCCGGGGTCTTCACGCCGCTCGATGAGACCATTGCCTCGTTCAAGGCCCTGCTGAACGGCGAGTTGGACGATCTTCCCGAGCAGGCCTTCTACATGGTCGGCGGCGCCGAGGATGCCATGGCAAAGGCCAAGGAACTCGAGGCCGAGCGCTGATGGCGAAGGCGTTCCAGGTCGACATCGTCACGCCGGAAGCCGTCATCTGGTCGGGGGAGGCGACGATGGTGTCCGCTCGGACGACCGAGGGAGACATCGGCGTGTTGGCCGATCATGAGCCGACGATGGCGGCCCTGGCGACCGGCGCCGTGTCGATCCATCACTCCGACGGGGTGACGACCGCGGGCATCCACGGCGGCTTCCTCCAGATCTATCGCAACCAGGTCACGCTGCTCACGGACCGAGCCGAGCTCACCGAGGGTGGCCTCGAGGAGGCCAGAGAAGCGGCCCGTGCCCTTCGGGAGTCGTCCACCGAAGCGCCAGAGGACTAGGGCGTCCTCGCGCTCGTCGGCATCACGCCGGCTGAAGTGGGCGATCGTGTGTCTCGGCCGCGGGCGGACGCCCGAGCACCGGCTCGGTTCGATTCCTGCGGTGGAACTCGAGGGCTGCGAGCCACACCCCCATCGATGCGACCCCATATCCGTAGACGACGTGCGGGTGATCGAAGAGCAAGTACGGCGCAACGACGGCGAAGATCGCCATTGCCCGGAACGATGTGAACACGGACGCCAAGCCGACGAGCCCGATCCAGAGGGTGAAGAGCACGCCGATCGGTATGCCGTACTCGGCGGTGATCAGCACGGGGACGTTGTGGACGATGGTTGCGTCGGTCGGCGTGAGCCCGATCTCAGCGAGGTAGGGCGGATACCGACCTGGCCCCACCCCTGTCAGCCGGTTCCTGCCGATCACCGTGAAGGCCCGTTCGAGCATCGACTCGCGGCCGCTCTGGAATCCGGCCGCCGTCTCGCTTGCGCGCACCGACCATCCCACCCACGTGCGCCAGATTCCGAGCGTCATGGGGACGACTGTCGCCACCGCACCGGCGACGTACTCCCACCGCCGTTTCGCGATGAAGCCGAGCCCGTAGAAGAACGCAATGGCGAGGGCCGCCAGAACGGCTTGTCGACCGAATGAGGTGGCGATCGAGGCCGATCCGACCACGACGGCGACCCACATGAGCGGGTGCAGTCGGCGAAACGCACCGGAGCCGAGGATGATGGCGATGGCGAGGACCACGAACGCAGCGAGGGCATACCCGCCATCCATCGTCCCGTAGCCGTGTGTCCACGCATGGTCGAAGCGCGCCGTGATCGCAGACTCGTGTCCGTTCCCCCACACGAACGTCTGGAGCAGCGCCCACGGTGCCTGGATGAGCACCGAGGCTGTGAGCGGCCAGACGACCGCCGCCATGTACGTCGAGGGTGACATCCACCGAACACTGACGACCACACCTGCAGCACCCGACAGTCGCACGATGCGGAGAACGCCCTCCGCAGAGGGTTCGGCTGCAACGGCGATCGCCGTGATCACGACGAAGGCGATGATGCCGATCAGCCCGATGGCGTAGCGCTCGTAGGTGTCTCGCCGGAACACGAGCGGGAACGCTGCGGCGGCGACCATGATCGAGATGACGTCGAGCGGCCCGAAGGTGGATACGCCGAGCAGGCGTCGTTCGATGTGCGGGCTGTGTGCATCGACTTCGAGCAGATACAAGAGAGCGAGCGGGATGAGCACCACGAACGCGGCAACCAGACAGGCTCGTATCAACGCGGCGGTGTTCTGCTCGCCGTCGAGAGGTTTCCCGAACATGGCTCCGTCCGTCCAGGAGGCGTCAGAGCTATATCGGGCCGTTGATCACACGGCTGAAGCCAGGTCTTCGATCTGCTGGGGATAGCCCGATTCGAGCGCCTTCTTGATCGCCGGGAAGAACATCGCCGACAGCATGCCCTTCGTGCGGAAGGTGATCTCAACCGTGACGTCGGTGGCCGGGTTGGAGTTCTCGATCGTGGCCACGACGTCCCCTGCGATCTCCGACGTGTCGAGCGTCATCGTGAATCGTTCGTCGAGCGTGTAGTCGCCCCCGACGGCCGAACCGTCGTACTTCTTGCCGCCGATGTCCGCCACCCAGTCGAAGCTCTGGAGTGTTCCATCGTCGTGGTAGCTGGGGTTGCTGACGTCCGAGACGGGCCCGATCTTCGACCAGGTTTCCGGATTCTGGAGTGCAGCCCATGCCTCGGCGGGCGAGGCATCGACCGAAACCGTGTGGGAGAAGGTTGCTGAAGGCATGG
>JASJCF010000005.1 GCA_030066265.1 Acidimicrobiia bacterium
CCGCGACGTTGGGATTCGCACCGGTGCCGATCAGGGTCTGGAAGGTGAGCTCGAGGTCGGCGCCGAACTGCAGCCGACCGTACGCATGCGGCATTGCGAGCGTTCCCTGGATGTTGGATGCCACCTTCTCGGCACATGAGTTCGAGATGTCGTCGATCGGCAGCACGATCACGTGGTTGCGGATCCCGACGCGCCCGTTCTCGCGCCGGTAGGCCATCACTGTGCGGGGTTCAACCATGCGAATCGCTCCTACCACTTCTTGGTCTTGAGGTTGTGGACGTGGATGTGGCCACCGCGAGAGCAGGGCGCCACGATGCGGCCGATGTCATGGCCGTACTTGATGACGGTGTCGCCGTCGGCGAAGTCGGTCATGGCGATCTTGTGGCCGAGGGGGATCGGGTCGAGGGACGTGATCGTCATGGTCTCGTCGGTGTCCATGACCCAGCAAGTCAGCTCCTGACCTGCGTCGATGCCCTCGACCACGGCGACACCGACGGTGTCCGTGTGATCGTGAACGAGTATCTCGGGCGTCATTGAGGCTCCAATCGTCTGGGAAGGAGTGTTGTCGATCCGGCATGGCGGAGCCGGATTGGATGCGTCGACCTCCGACGCAACGCCAGCCCATTGTGGCAGATCGCGGGGTGGTCGGTTCGACGACATTCACGCCCACGGGGATTGCTCGGGAGCATCCGCCCAATACGATTGCGCCGAGCAGGAATCACACCGCGCCCAGATATCGGTCCGTGATCCCGGGCTCGAGTATCCAACGCTGGGTTGGCTTCCGGCAAACGCCCACACGGAGGCCCGGATCATGCGAGGATCGACGCATGGCAGAGCTCAAGACCCAGCCGCATGACGGTGACGTGGACGCCTTCCTCGCATCGGTGGACAACGAACGCCGGCGACGGGATGCCATTGCCATGAGGGAGATCATGGCCCGGCTGTCCCGTGCGGAACCTCGGATGTGGGGGCCATCGATCATCGGCTTCGGCGAGTACCACTACACGAACCGGTCCGGCAAGCACGTGTCGTGGATGCGCACCGGATTCGCTCCCCGGAAGCAAGCGCTCACCCTGTACATCATGGATGGCTTCGATGCATACGAATCCCTCCTGGCCCGACTCGGGCCGCACTCCACCGGCAAGGCGTGTCTCTACATCAAGGATCTCTCCCGGATCGACCAAGCCGTGCTCGAAGAGCTGATCACGGCGTCACTCGCCCACATCGACGACCGGAGCGAGGGCTGACGCGCCGCCACGGTCAGGAACGATCTCCTTGACAGGTAAGTGATTACTTACCTATAGTCCGCGGCATGGACGAGGTCTTCAAGGCAATCAACGATCCCAACCGACGCCTTCTGCTCGATGCCCTCTACGAGCGAGATGGTCAGTCGCTCGGCGAGCTGTGCCAACAGCTGCCGGCGATGACGCGCCACGGCGTGATGAACCATCTCCGGATCCTCGAGGGTGCCGGCCTCGTCACGACTCACCGTGCGGGCAGATCGAAGTTCCACTACCTGAACCCGGTGCCCATCCGGCTCATCCATGATCGATGGATCAGCCGCTACGCCGAGCCACGCATCGGCCAACTCGCCGGAATGACCGTCACCCTGGAGGAAGGAGCCACGACCGTGACACGACCCGTTCACGTCTACAAGACCTACATTCGAGCCGACATCGCCGACGTCTGGGACGCCATCACCAATCCCGACATGACGGCGCAGTACTTCTACGGGACCCGCGTCGCGTCCGACTGGACGCCCGGCTCCCGGATGACCTACTCGTATCCGGACGGATCCCTTGCTTCAGACGGGGAGATCATCTCGATCGACCCGCCAAAGCGGCTCGAGTTCACCTTCCACCCGCTGTGGGATGAGGAAATCGCCGCAGAAGGGCCATGTCGTGAGGTCTGGACCCTGACCGAGATCGGCGAGATGGTCGAACTCGCCATCGAGCTGTTCGACCTCGTCGTCGACAGCGTGACCTACCGTGACTTCACCGGCGGGATCCCGTACATCGCAGCCGGCTTGAAGAGCCTGCTCGAGACCGGTGAGCCACTTCCATCACAGGCGAGCTGATCGGTCAATCCGACAAGCAGGCTGGACCACGAGAAAAGGCCGAATCAGGAAACGAGAGGGACCACGATGCCATATGTGAGCTACGTCGAGTTCAACACCGGGGACCTCGAGCAAACGACTTCGTTCTATCGCTCGGTGTTCGACTGGGATCCCCAACCGTGGGGCGCCGACGACTACCTGGTGGCGAGCCACGGCGACGAGCCGGGTCTCGACACAGGCATCACGACGTCACAGGACGGTCAACCCCTCACCGTGGCAACCATCACCGTCGACGATCTCGAGGGGTACATGGCCAAGGTCATCCTCGCAGGAGGCGAGATCGTGGTCCCGAAGTTCACCATCCCCGGTGTGGGTCACGCCTGCTACTTCATCGATCCCACCGGCATGATCGTCGGAATGAACCAACCCGACACCGAGGCGTGAGCCATGAGCCATGAGCCATGAGCCATGAGCCATGAGCTGATTGTGCGAGCGAAGCTCGCTCCTCTTCACTCTCCCCCGGCTTTGCCGGGGGAGATGTCCGGAGGGAGGAACGACCGAACGGGCAGAGGGGGCCAGCCCAGCACGCTGAGTCTTCCGACCGGCCCACCTCCGTCGACCAGTTCACTGTCGTCAGCCGGCCCCGCAGCTCCTCAGCTTCTTGGCTTCTCGGCTCCTCGGCTCCTTCGCTCCTCAGCTCCTCAGCTCCTCAGCTCCTCAGCTCCTCAGCTCCTCACAGTCCGAGGGCTCGGGCGAGGAAGGCTGCGATCTGGTATCGAGTGATGCGGTTCTCCGGGCAGAACTCCGTGTTGGCGGGCGGGTTGCAGCCGCGTGTCACGCCTGCCGTGGCGAGCTTGTCGATGTCGTTCTCGAAGATCGAGTCGTCGTCGTCGATGAACAAGTCTCCCCCACCATTGTCCACGTAGCCGAAGGCCCGGACGAAGAACGCCGCCGCCTGCCCGCGTGTGAGGAACTGATCGGGACAGAACCTCGTGTTCGCCGGCGGGTTGCAGCCCCGGGTGATGCCGGACGCGTAGAGCGCCTCGATGTCGTTCTCGAAGATCGAGTCGTCGTCATCGGTGAACGGATTCCCCGAACCCGGTGCGAGGTTGAGAGCACGATTCATCAGTGCTGCGAACTGCCCTCGCGTGACGTTGCTACTCCCGCAGTACCGGTCGTTGAGGGGGGGATTGCACCCGCGGGTGATGTCGGCCAGCGCAATGGCGTTGACATCCCGCTGGAAGATCGAGGCGTTGTCGTCGAAGAAGAAGTCAACGACCTCGACCGTCCGGAACGCCACGGCGAGATTCCCGCCGGAGTCCACGACCGAGTACTGAACGCGATACGAACCGGGCTCGGACGTGTCGACGTCCGTTGCATCGATGGTCAACAACGGTGTCAGATCGCCGTCCTGGCCATCGGTTGCCGTGGCACCGAGCTCGACATATGGGTTGCCGAAAGCGATCCGTTGCGGGTTCGGACCCGTCAACAGGATGAACGGCACATCGTCGGAGGCCACCGCCACGACTCGCCACACCGTCTCCGCCGCGTTGCCGGCGTCATCGCTGACGTCGTAGGTCACGAGGTAGCGTCCCGCCCGAGCATCGTCCACACCGGTCGAATCGGCAACGACGGACGCCGAAACGTCGCCGTCCACGTCGTCCGTTGCGGTTGCCCCGAGCTCGGCGTACATCGCACCGGGGCCGACAACCTGGGTGGCCGGACCGATCAGACTGATCACCGGTGGGGTGACGTCCACCACCTGCACCGTCCGCGTGAGCGTCGGTGCGGGATTGCCGTCGGAGTCGGAGACGTCGTAGGTGACGTCGTAGCTCCCGACTTTCGACGTGTTGACATCTGAGTCATCGATGTCCGTCACGTTGATCGAGCCGTCCTTGTCATCTGCGGCATCTGCGCCGTACTCGACATACGTGCCGCCAACAGGGATCACGTATGGATCCGGACCGGCGAGCGCCATCACGGGACCAGCCGAGCCGACGACGAGGACGGCACGCCCTTCACGAGCGATATTGCCCGCAGCATCGGTCGCCGTGTACGTGACGGTGTATCCGCCTGCAACCGAGGTGTTGACCGATGAGTTGTTCACGACCAGGTTCGGCGATGGATCGATGTCATCCGTCACCGAGGCCCCCGGTTCGTTGTACGAGGCCCCCACGTCGAGCACCACCGGATTGTTGCCGCTCAGCGTGATGCCCGGCGGTGTCGTGTCGACGACCGGTGCGGCCACCACCTGCACGGTGCGGGTCACCTGCGGTGCGGCCCCGGATCCGTTCGATACGTCGTACGTGACCAGGTAGATACCGGTCGTCGACGTATCGACCGCGTCGCCTCCAACGCTGATCGTGCCGGAGATATCGCCGCTCCCGTCGGCTGCTGCAGCACCTGGATCGGCGTAAAGATCGCCCTGCCTGATCACCTGTGGGTTTGCACCCTTCAATGCCATCACCGGCGGTCCGGCTACGGGAGCCACGAGCACGGCACGTCCATCGGCCGAGCTGTTGCCCGAGCTGTCGGATGCCGAGAAGGCAACCGTGTAGGCGCCAGCCGCCGAGGTATTGACGACAGAGTCGTCGAACGAAACCGCGACCGAGCCGTCGACGTTGTCCAGCGCCGTGGCACCGGCATCGACGTACGTGGGATCACCGATCGCAAGCAGGACAGGATTGACGCCATTCAGCGTGATCACCGGTGGCGTGGTATCCGGTGATGCCGGTGAGGCGACCACCTGCACCGTACGGGTGACCTGCGGGGCTGCGTTGCCGTCGTTGTCAGTGACGTTGTACGTGACCGAATAGGTTCCGATGGTCGATGCATTGACGGTGTCTCCCCCCACCACGATCGACGGGGTGAGGTTGCCGTCCTTCTCGTCCCGGGCCGACGCTCCCAGATCGGTGTAGGCACCCCCTACGGTGATGACCTGGGGGTTGGCGCCCTTCAGCGCCAGGGATGGCCCACCGGAGCCGACCACGAGCACGGTCCGCTGTTTCTCGACGGCCTCGTTGCCAGCGGCATCTTCCACGTTGTAGGTGATGCGGTAGCCGCCCGCAACGTTGGTGTTGACGTTCGAGTCGACATCGATGCTGCCGGTGATGTTCCCGTCGGTGTCATCGGACGCCGTCGCCCCTGGGTCGACGAACGGATCGCCGACATCGAGCACGATCGATGGGGAGCCCGCGAGGCTGATGATCGGCCGCGTCACGTCGACCACATTCACCGTCCGGGTCGCCGTCCCCCTGTTGCTCGAACTATCGAGCACGGAATACGTGACCGAATAGCTCCCGAGGAGCGCAGTGTTCACCGCACCTGCGTTGATGACGATCGAGCCAGTGACGTCACCATCAACGTTGTCGTTCGCAACCGCCCCTCGCTCCACGTAGGCCCCTCCGAGAGGCACCACGAGCGGGTTGGGGCCGATGAGGTCGATCACGGGTGGGAGCGCATCGCGTACCGAGAACGTGCGAGTCTCAGGCAACGACGGCTGGCTTGCGGTGTCGATGGCGCGGACGGAGAGGACATAGGGCTGCGCTGACGGCAGCGTCGAGCCCAAGTCGAAGGTGTACGACCAGTTCGTCGAGGCACCACCCGGTGACGACAGTGAGGCGTTGAGGCTCGCCAGTGTGGGCTGGAACGACGTGCCGTTCCAGAACCGGCCGGTCACCTGATCCTGGATCGAGAGAAGGACTTCGGTGACGCCCGTTGCATCCGCAGCCGTGCCGGCGATGACGAGTGGCGAGTCTGCGATGGCTCCGTTCGGCGGTGTCGTGATCGCCACCGTGGGCGGCGCATCGGACGACGGGGTGATGTCGAGGTAGCGCAGGAGGGCTTCGGTGAAGAAGTAGTCCGCATAGATCGTGGAGACGTCGATCTCGGAGTTGCGGGGACGGTTCCCCGTCACGTGCAGCAGCAGCCCGGCGCTGTTGGATCCGTTCGAGCGATACGTCGACGACATGAGCGTCTCGAGGATGTCGCTCGCGGCGTCGAAGTACCGATCCGCCTCGGCTCCGGAGGTCAGGGTTGCGAGACGCAGCAGGCCCGCGGTCGCTATCGCCGCAGCCGAGCTGTCCTTGTCGCGCAGGCTGCTTCCGCCGGCGTCGAAGTCCCACCAGGGGATGTTGTCGGCGGGGAGGTTGTCGAGGAAGTAGTCAGCCAGATCCCTCGCCGCATTGAGGTTCGAGGCATCACCCGTGCGCTCGGCGAGCATCGCATAGCCGTAGATGCCCCAGGCTTGACCGCGCGCCCACGTGGTCTCGTCGCCCGCACCCGCATGCGTGCCTCGCTCGATGACGGCGCCGGTCGACGGGTTGAAGTCGACGAGGTGGTACGTGGACCCGTTGTTGCGAATGTGCTCGTCCGCTGTCACCTCTGCGTGACTGTCGACCATGCCGTTCCACGACGAGGTCTCGGATCCGTTGGTGGTCAGCTCGGCACCGTTGAGCAGGAGTTCGAGGTTGACCACGTTGTCGATGATCACCGGGAACGACCAGCTGCCAAAGCTCCACGATCGCGTGGCACCGACGTCGGGGTCGTAGCGAGTGGCGAGCGAGCGAGCCGCTGTCAGCAGGGTGTTGCGATAGGTGGTCTTGCCCGTCAGCTCGTATGCCAGCGATGCGGGGATGCCGACCATGAAACCGACATCGTGGGTGTCGGTTCGAGTCGCCTGTGATGACAGCGACGTGCTCCACGAGGTTGCCGCCGAGAGGAAGTCCGCCTGAGCCGTGTAGCGGTACATCTGCCACAGGAGGGCTGGGAAGAACCCGCTCGTCCAGTCGGAGGCGGACACGGTGTCCCACTTCCCGTCTGATCCGGTCGACCGGGGGAACGACGTCGTCGACGGTAGATCGTCGATCGTGTCGCGGACCTGGTCCGCCACGAACTCCAGGGTGTCCCTCACCTCGGTCCGCAACTCGCCTGAGAACGCTTCAGCGCGCGACGCGCCACGTGGGGCGCCGACGAGCGGCAGCATGGCAGCCGCCATGACCAGGACGACGAGAAGGGTTATCCGAGGTCTCCAACCCAGTCGTCCACCACCCTGGCTCCGCATGATGCCCTCCGTATCCGCGCGGCCACCCAAGCCGTACACCACCAAGTGAAGTGACTCGCCTCGGTAGTGTCAATCCGCCCCCTCACCTGTGTTGGTTCGCTTTTCGCGAGCTGCCGACCCCATGCGGCTTCTCAGGATCCGACAAGAGGAGTCATCTGCGGAGCACTGGGTCTGCGAAGGGGCGCAGCGGCCCGTTTCGGGCCTCGGATGCGGACGAAGCTCAGGGCTACACGAAGTCGGCGCGCCTCGCGGGATTGACCGGAAGGCCTAGTTGTCGGCCCCGCGGTCTTCACCCCGTCGCGACCACGAGGGCCGATTCTCATCGACCGCCTTCTGGTCCACCGACTCCTCGTCCACCGATCCGGGGGCCTCCGAGCCCGAGCCTGCCGCCGTGGGACCGTCGTCGGTGTCCTCGCTCGCGTCGTCCTCCGGGAACGTGTTGGCGGGCTGGGGCGAGAAGAGCGTTGGCTTGCCAACGAGAGTGCGGCGCTCTCCCCGGCGTTGGGTGTAGATGACCCAGGCGACGCCACCGATGAACGCTGCGATCGACACCCAGCCGTTTCGGCTCAACCCGAGGAAACGGAAGGTCGTGTCGGTGCGCAACAGCTCCATCAGGAAACGGATGAAGGCGTACATGGCCACGTAGATGCCGAACGAGGCTCCTTTGGCCAGCTTGCCGTAGCGCTCCAGCACCAAGATGGTCGGCACGAGGATCAGCGCGTTCCAGATCGCCTCGTAGGCGAACGTGGGATGGAAGGTCTCGAACTCGCGGTAGGCCTCGGGACGACGGGCCGGATCGATGATGATCGCCCAGGGAAGGTCACTCGGGGTTCCGAAGAGCTCCTGGTTGAAGTAATTCCCGAAGCGCCCGATCGCCTGCGCAAGCGGCACACCGACGGCGACGGCGTCCCCGATGGCGAACAGATCGCCATTCCATCGGTTGACCATCCAAATCAGTGCGATTGCACCGAACAGCAGGCCGCCATAGAGAGCGAGCCCGCCCTCCCAGATGAACAGGACGGCCCACGGCCGACCTTCGAAACGAGCGGTATGAGTGATGACGTACGCGGCGCGGGCACCGAGGAACCCGATGACGATGGCCCAGATCGCCACTCGCTCGAAGAGCTCGGAGCTCCCCCCGAATCGGATGTATCGCTGCCGAGAGACGATGATCGCAACGATCACGCCCACTGCGATGAGGATCCCGTAGAAGTGGATCGTCAACGGGCCCAGTTCGAGAACGTTCTGGGCAGGGGAAGGGATCGCTGCGACGGGCATCATCCGTATCGTTCCTTGAACTCCTGATAGGCGGCCCACGCCTTCGGTGCGTAGACGGTGCCGGGACCGCCGTTCATCTGGATAGCAACGCCCAGCGCCTCAGCGAATTCCTGCTCTGTCGCACCGTGGCGAACAGCCATGCGGGTGTGACTCGCGATGCAGCCTTCACACCGGTCCGAGATCGCAATACCGACTGCGATCAACTCTTTCGTCTTGGGCGAGAGTGCGCCGTCCGTGAACGCAGCGCGGTGCATGTGCACGAAGCCCTCGTAGACGTCGGGGATTCTCTCCCGGAGTTCTCGGGCAGATGCCTGCGTCGCCTTGATCTCGTCTTGGAAGTGGCCCATCGTGCTCCTCGCTCCGGTCTGTCACGGCCATGGTATGTCCGCCGCGCCCGTTCCACCCACGGACCCAGCGGTAACCCGACGGGTAGCCTGACGATCAGCTCAACGTCGAGAAACGAGGCACGGTGACGTACAAGGACACGGCCAGGGACCGCTTCGATCGAGTGGAGCCGGACCTCCAGGGATTGTCCCGATGGATGTACGAACACCCGGAGGTCGCCTTCGAGGAACACGAGACCTCCGCCCGCATGGCCGAGTTGCTGGCCGCCAATGGCCTCGAGGTCGAGTACCCGGCGTTCGGACTCGACACTGCATTCGCAGCACGTGTCGGCAGCGAGGGCCCCGAAGTGATCATCTGCGCGGAGATGGATGCCCTACCCGAGGTCGGGCACGCTTGTGGACACAACGTGATCGGAACGGCCGCCATGGGCGCAGGTATCGCCCTCGCCCCCATCGCCGACGAGTTGGGCGTTCGCATCACGGTGCTGGGCACCCCTGCTGAAGAGCACCTCGGTGGCAAGGTCGACCTCATCCAAGCAGGCGCCTTCGAGGGTGCAACGGCTGCGATGATGATCCACCCGAGCACGAAGGACATCGTCGATCCCGCCTTCCTCGCCGTGAAGCACATCGACGTCGAGTTTCGGGGGAAGTCGTCGCACGCGTCGGGCGCGCCCGACCTCGGCATCAACGCGCTCGACGCTGCCGTCCAGGCGTACGTCAACGTCTCGACGTTGCGGCAACAGCTCGAGGACTCAGACCGCGTCCACGGCATCATCACCTACGGTGGGGCGGCCCCCAACATCATCCCCGCCGTGACGACCATGGCGTGGTACGTGCGGGCAACGACAGATGACCGTCTCGCAGAGATCTACCCGCGAGTCGTCTCCTGTTTCGAGGCAGCGGCCATCGCCACGGGATGCTCGTTCGAGGTCCGACAGTCCGGCCACGAGTACGCCGACCTGCGAAGCGCTCCGGTCCTGGTCGATCTCTACGCGGAGAACTCGGCGGCTCTGGGGCGCCGGATGTACCGGTTGAGCGAACTCCCTCCCGAAACGTCGGGATCGACCGACATGGGGAATGTGAGCCATGTGGTGCCGTCGATTCATCCGATGCTCGACCTGCACTGCTACCCGACCGTCAACCATCAGCCGGAGTTCGCCGCCCACACGACCACCGCCGACGGGGATGCGGCCATTCGGGACGGTGCTCTGGCCATGGCGTGGACGATCATCGACCTCGCCGAGGGCGACCGCTGGTCAGACCTCTGACGCCACCGCCGCGGGTTCCCGGCGGTCGAGCAGTCGACGCACGAGCTTCTCGCCCTCGACCACCCAGAACACGACCGTGGATGCGACGAGAACGACGGTGAGTTCGAAGCCCGTGAGCGCCTCGGTGCTCAGGAGGTTCTGCATCGGCTCCCAATAGATGATGATCACCTGGATGGCGAGCGTGATGAGCACCGTCCAGGTGAGATACATGTTCGATCGGAGCCCGAGCGTGAACAGCGACTGCCGATCGGATCGAATCGCCAGCGCATTGCCGAGCTGAGAGAGCGCAAGCGTGGTGAACACCATCGTCTGCCACGGGCGATCGCCGGCTTCGGCCCAGATGCCGACGCCCAGACACACGAGTCCCATCAACAGACCGACCAGGAGCACCTGCTGCCAGACCCCGCCCGCAAAGATGCTTTCGTTCGGCGGTCGGGGCTTGCGCTTCATCACGTCGGGCTCGGCTGGTTCGACGCCGAGCGCCAGGCCCGGGAACCCGTCGGTGACGAGGTTGATCCAGAGGATCTGGACGGGCAGCAGCGGCAGGGCCAGCCCGACGAACGGGCCGAGGAACATCACCCAGATCTCACCGGCGTTGGACGTGAGGGTGTACCGCACGAAGCGGCGGATGTTGTCGTAGATCCGTCGACCCTCGCCGACCGCCGTCACGATCGAGGCGAAGTTGTCGTCCGTCAACACCATGTCGGCGGCTTCCTTCGCAACTTCCGTGCCCGCGATCCCCATCGCAACGCCGATGTCCGCAGTGCGCAGTGCCGGAGCATCGTTCACGCCGTCTCCGGTCATTGCGACGATGTCCCCATTGGCCTGCCATGCCTGCACGATGTCGAGCTTCTGTTCGGGCGAGGTGCGGGCGTACACCGCAACCGATGAGACCTCGTCGGCGAGGTCGGCGGCACCCTCCTCTGCTAGCTGCATGCCGGTCAGGACCCGTTCGTCGCCATCCATGATCCCGAGCCGAGTGGCGATCGCCTTGCCCGTGGCTGGGTGGTCACCCGTGATCATCACCGGCATGATCCCGGCCGTCCGACACGCAGCGACCGCTTGGCCGGATTCGTATCGCGGCGGGTCCGCCATGGCGACGAGGCCGTAGAGCACCAGCGCTGCCTCGGCTTGCTCAGCGGTCTCGATGGTCATGTCATGTTCGATGCGACCCGAGAGCGAGAGCACGCGATAGCCCTCGGCTGAGTACGTTGCTGCTCGTCCGAGGATCTGGTCACGCAACGACGGTGACAGTTCCACCGGGCCGTCAAGCGTGGCCACGAAGTCGATGGCGTCGATCGTCGCCTCGATCGCCCCCTTCACGGCACCAAGTGACGTCCCACCGTCTGCGGACGTGTGCAGCGTCACCATCCGCTTGCGCTCGGAGTCGAACGGTATCTCGGCAGTGCGCGGGTAGCGGGCGTTCGCCTCCGCTCGATGGAATCCCCCCTTTGCGGCCAGCGCCAGCAGAGCGCCCTCGGTCGGGTCACCGATGACGCTCCAGTCTTCGTCGTCGTCTTCGGGGGCAACGAGGGTTGCGTCGTTGCACAGGGCGGCAACCAGCAACAGATTCGACAGGGGGCCGCCCTCCTGCGGGTGGATGGGTTGCCCGTCGAGGACGATCTCACCCGCCGGTTCGAACCCCGTACCGGTCACGGCGAACTCTGCGTCGAGCGTCCACACCTTCTCGACGAGCATCCGGCCCTCCGTGAGCGTCCCCGTCTTGTCGGTACAGATGACGGTGACCGATCCCAGCGTCTCCACGGCGGGGAGGCGCCGGATGAGGGCATGGTGTTTGATCATCCGCTGGGCCCCCATGGCCAGACCGATCGTCACCACGGCGGGGAGCGCCTCGGGTATCGCCGCCACTGCGAGGCTGACCGCGGTGAGGAACATGATCTCGACGTCCTCACCGCGCAACACACCGACCGCGAACACGATGATCGCAATGACGATGGCTGCTGCGGCGAGCCAGCGACCGAGCACGGCGAGGCGCTTCTGGAGTGGTGTCGCAGGAGCCTCATGGGTCTGGAGCAGGTCGGCGATCTGGCCGAGCTCGGTGTCCATGCCGGTTGCCACCACCACGGTTCGGGCACGCCCGTAGGCGACGGCAGTGCCCTTGAACGCCATGTTGGTGCGATCGCCGACCTGGCGACCGGCGTCCTCATCGATGACACCCACATCCTTGCTGACCGGTACCGACTCTCCGGTCAGTGCCGCCTCGTTCACGCGTAGATCGGGGGTATCGAGAATCCGTGCATCTGCGGCGACGAGATCACCGGCATCGAGGATGAGCACATCCCCGGGCACGAGCTCGGAAGCTGCCACCGTCGTTTCGACACCGTCCCTGACCACGCGGGCATGCGGAGCGGTCATGGTCCGGAGCGCCGCCATCGCCTGCTCGGCGCGATACTCCTGGAAGAACCCGATGGCTGCGTTGAGAATGACGATGGCGCCGATGACGATGGCATCGGTCGGTTCGCCGATTGCGACCATGATCGCCGCAGCGACCAGGAGCACGACGATCATGGTGTTGGCAAACTGGCGGAGGAAGAGTCTCCACCAGGGCTGCGTCGGCTCTTCCTCGAGTTCGTTCGGGCCGTAGATCTCCTGCCGGTGCACCACCTGGTCCGCAGTGAGACCCATTGCGGCATCCGAGGCGACTACAGCGACGGCATCGTCCCCGCTGAGCGCCCACCATGAGCGATGCCCGACCCGATCGACCGTTTCCTCAGACATGTCCGGAACAGAGCCTATGCGACCACGGTCACGACGAAGCCTCGTCCTCGTCGAGCCGCTTGTTCACCCATTCGGTGACCGGTGCGGGCATCTCGGCCGGCCGATCTCCCCAGTCGTATACGACGACTGAGCCGGCTGCAGCATCGTGGAGGGATCTTCGCTGTGGGTTGAAGAGGATGCCGAGCAGTCCGAGGCCGAAGACGATGATCGAGATCGGAAGCACCAAGGTGCGTATCGCGGCGTGGCTTCCGGTGAGGACCCGGCCATTGCGCCCGAGCACGCGGAGGCCGACGATCGCCATGCCGGCCGTCTTGCCCGCAATCGAGTACGAGGCCCAGTTGTACAGGAAGAGCCACGAGGAGAGCACCATCAGGGCGAACAGCTGCCACGCCGTCGTGCTGGTGTCGATGTCGGTGAAGAAGTCGACCAGGAACGAGATGCCGAGTGCGATCAGGAGATAGCCGAGCCACATGAACACGACGTCGATGCCGAATGCGATCAGCCGGCTGACAGGGCCGGCGTAATGCCCGCTGATCTGGCCGCGGCCCGTCTCGTCCACCCCGGATCCGGAGTCGAGGCCCTCGGGTGCAACGGGCCGCGTCTTCGGATCGCGTCCGACCAGGCGATAGGTGGAGTTGCCGATGATCACGTCGAGGGCGACCACCTGACGTCGGAACACATCGATCGCAGAACCTGCGATTGCACCCGTGCTCTCGGCGACGATGTCGCTGATCCCGGCTCGATCCACCAGCTCTTGCACATCCACTCGGTCCATGAGGGCATCCACGTCGACGCGGTCCATGAGGGCATTGACGTCCACCCGATCGAGCAGCCGGTTGACGTCGACCCGGTCGAGCAAGTGGTTCACGTCCACACGATCGAGCAGAGCGTTGACGTCGACCTTCTCGATGACAGCGTCGGGCTCGACGGCATCGACGACCACTCCCGTGGCCCGGGAGGTCAGGCGCGACAAGATCCCGGCACTGTGCTCATCACCGTCGTCAGCCGTCTGCGCGAGCAGCAACAGAAGCAGGAGTAGTTCACGATCCCTCACAGTCCGGGACGTTATCCGATCGGTGAAGCTCGCGCAGACAACGATGAAGCATCTCGGCTCCTCAGCTCGTTGGCTTCTCGGCTTCTGAGCTCACCTCCCGAGTCCCGTAGGTCGCCGCATTGCTATCGTCGCTGCGATCCAGCCGCAGGAGCCTCGACGTGACACCCGACGAGAACACTGACGCAACGGTTCGAAATCCCGGTGCGGTGCCCAGGTGGGTCGCCCTCGTGCTCCTGGCCGCGGTGCTCGTTGCCGGCTTCATGGCCGTCAGCTTCTCCTCGGATGCCGAGGACGCTCGCGCACAGGCCGACCTCCTCAAAGACGGCGTCGACCGGTCGAGCCTCCCGCTCGATCAAGCGGTTGCGCTTGCGGAACTCGCCCACGCACAGAGCGCCCCACTGCCCGCCTCCGAACTCCACGACCATCATCACGATCATGGAGCCGAGCACACGGAGATGTCGCCCGAGGAGCAAGCCCTCTTCGAGGAGCAATGGCAGACGGCGGTCGAAGCGGCCGAAGGGCACGCCACCATGAAGCAGCTCGAGGAGTTGGGCTTCGTACGTTCATCCGGTGAGACCGACGGCGCAGGCGAGCATTGGACCAACTGGGAGCTCGTCGACCTCCCGTTCGACCCGGCACGCCCGTCACAGGTTCTGGTCGACGAGCTCGTCTTCGGTCAGGGACCCGAGCTGATCGCATTCTCGTACTGGGTCAGGTCGGACGGACCCCCGGAGGGATTCGCTGGCGATCTCGACGTGTGGCATCGGCACCGGGGCGTGTGCTTCGTCGACGGAATGATCATGGACGAGAACCGCCAACCAGAAGAATGCGACGGCGACTGGTTCAATGGCGAGAACCTCTGGATGGTCCATGCCTGGGTCGTTCCGGGCGTCGAGAACGTCTACGGAGACTTCCACAACGTCAATCCCCTGCTCTGTGAGCGCGCATGCGGTCTGGAGGACTGACCACGGGCCGCGGCGCAGCCGGCGAGCGGAACAGTCGGCGGTGGGAGCGGCTGACCATTGCAGCCGGCGCACTGATGATCTCGTTCACGTGGTTGCTGTTCTCGACGCCGGCACTCGCGCATACCGACCTCGCTGCGACGCGACCCGGCGATGGAGAGCTCTTGACCGACCCAGTCGCGCGCATCGAGCTCGAGTTCACCGGCGGGATCGCCGCCGAAGCGATCTCCATTCGACTGCTGGACGGTGACGGGGGCGCCATCGCCGTCACGACGACGCTCGTCTCCGAGGAGCTGGTGGTCGTGGAGCCGCAGCTCGACCTCGAAGGCGGCCGGTACGCGGTGTTGTGGTCGGCGCGATCCGCCAGCGACGGGCATGAGGTCTCCGGATCGTTCGGTTTCGAGGTCGTCATTCCAGGATCGGGCGCCGACGCCGCACCGGTCCCGGAGGTCGAGTCCGCAGCGGAGGACGAGGTTGCGGCCGAGAACCCTCCGGCGGTCGATGACGCAGCCTCGGAGACCAGCGGGGACATCGTTGCGCCAGCAGCTGCTCCCGTCGCTGAACGACCCGCCGCAACGCCAACCGACACCGTCCCGTTGGCGGCAGCGGGTGAAGATGGTGGCGATGCGGTCGCAGCGTTCCTCGGATGGCTCGGCCGCTGGGTCTCGATGGCCGGAGCCATCATCGGGGTGGGAGCCATCGCTTTCGCGGGGACGTCGCTTGTCGGTACCGCAGGCGAAGTTCGAAGGGCGGCGTCGTGGATCCGCTTCGGCGGGATGCTCGTCTTGGCGGGATCGGTGATCGAGCTGACCGCAGCGGCGACCAGCGCGGGTCACGGCCTGCTGGCCGCGCTCATGCCCTGGACCTGGATCGACGTCCTGCCCGCGGCCCAGGCGTATGCGATGGTCCTCCGGATCGCCGGCGCCATTGCGATGCTCCAGAGCCCGCGCCTCGTTCGCACCTCGCCAGGCACGCCGGTGTCTGATCCACTCCGAGACGACGAGACGCAAGCGGCCGACCGGATGGAGGGTTCCACCGTTGCGACCGCGACTCGAGCGGAGCCGCTGGGGAACCGCCTCGAGATCCAGCACGAGTGGGTGGCCCTCGCAGGCGCCACCATGGTGATCGGCTCCTTCGCCCTCGATGGGCACACCGCCGACGCAGGCCTGATCGGGCGACTTGCGTCCATGGCGCACGTTCTCGCAGCCGGGGTCTGGGCCGGCGGCCTGGTGGTGATGGCTGACCTCCTGCTCCGTCGCCGTCGCACCTCGAGACGCACTGAAGCCGCTTCCGTAGCCATCCGGTTCTCCCGCGTTGCATCCGCAGCGCTCGTCCTCACGGCGATCGCAGGTGGAGCCCTCGCATGGTCACTCGTCGACGAACCCTCCGAGCTGTGGTCGGGTGCGTGGGGCCGCTCGCTCGCTGTCAAGCTGGCGTTCGTGGCGGCGGCTGCGGCGATCGGCGGCTACAACCACTTCCGGGTCGTCCCGCGCCTCGACCAGCCCGGGACGCATGCTTCCGATACGCTGCGCCGTACGGTGGCTATCGAGTCGTTGCTCATCATGGCCGTTCTCGCTGCCACGGCAGTCCTCGTGACCGCCGCCCCGTGACGGGAGTCGAGGGGGGACACTCGGAGCTTCTCAGCTCCTCAGCTTCTCGGCTCCTCAGCCCCCTAGAGAATCTGGCTGAGGAACAGCTTCGTGCGGTCGTGCTGCGGGTTCGTGAAGAAGTGCTCGGGCGTGCCTTCCTCCACGATCGTGCCGTAGTCGAAGAACATGACCCGGTCGGCGACCTCTCGGGCGAAGCCCATCTCGTGGGTGACGACCATCATCGTCATGCCCCCGAGAGCGAGTTCTTTCATCACGTCGAGCACTTCCTTGATCATCTCCGGGTCGAGCGCCGACGTCGGCTCGTCGAACAGCATGATCTTCGGCTTCATCGCAAGCGACCGTGCGATGGCAACCCGCTGCTGCTGACCGCCCGAGAGCTGGCCGGGATACTTGTCGGCCTGCTCGGGGATCCCGACCCGCTCGAGCAGCTCCATGGCGTAGTTCTCGGCTTCGTCCTTCGGCTGCTTGCGGACCCACTGTGGAGCGAGCGTGATGTTGTCCATCACCGTGAGATGCGGGAAGAGATTGAACTGCTGGAAGACCATCCCGACCTCGGAACGGATCTTCTCGATGTTCTTGATGTCGTTCGTGAGCTCGATGCCGTCAACGATGATCGTGCCTTCTTGGTGCGCCTCGAGGCGATTGATGCAGCGGATATAGGTCGACTTGCCAGACCCCGACGGACCGATGACCACGACCACCTCGCGCTCGCGCACAGTTGCGGTCACGCCCTTGAGCGCCTGGAAATCGCCGAACCACTTCTTCACATCCTCCGTGACGACGATCGGATCACCGAGCGTCCGCGACGCCGCTTGGCCGCCGGCTGCGGCGTCGGTGTCCGGTGCTGACTGATCGCTGAATTCGTTGTCCATGGTGCTCCTCTTGGGGTTCGAGACTATCGCACGATCACCGCTCGCCGACGCCGAGTCTCTTCTCGAGACGCAGGCTGATCCGCGAGAACGTGAAGGTGAAGAGCCAGTAGACGACCGCGGCGAAGATCAGTGTCTCCTTGATCGAGCCGAGGAAGCTGAACGGCTGGCTCTGCGCCGGAATGATCTGTCTGGCGATGTGAAGGAAGTCGAAGAGCCCGACGATCGTCACGAGTGACGTGTCCTTGAAGAGTGCGATCACCTGTCCGACGAGTGCCGGGATGACGGCCCGCAAGGCTTGAGGGAGTGTGATGAAGACGATCATCTGGATCGTCGACATGCCGAGCGCCCGCGAGGCCTCCTTCTGGCCGGCGGGAATGGATTGCAGACCGCCGCGAACGTTCTCCGCGAGGTAGGCCGCACTGAAGAACGTCATCGCCCCGATGGCCCTCAGCACACCCCCGATCTCGATGCCCTCCGGGAGAGCCACCGGGAGCATCAGGAATGCCACCAGCAACCAGGTGATCAGCGGCACGCCGCGAACGAGCTCGATGTACGCCGTGCAGAGCAGACGGAAGATCGGCATCGTCGACGTGCGACCCAGAGCGAGGATCACCCCGAGGGGGAACGACAACACGATGGACGTGAAGGCGAGGACGATCGTCAAGGACAAGCCGCCGAGGAAGAAGCTGCCGGGCACGTCGATCCCCGAGTCCGTGTCCATCGTGAACACGAAGAAGGCAACGAGGAACACCGTGATCAGCCACGCAACGATCAGACCGCGGGATCCGTCACCTCCGAAGCTCGGCGCTGCCAAGGCGAACAGTGCCAGAGCGAGCAGCATGAATCGCCACACGAACGGCATCGGAATGAACAGTGAGGCGAACGCGAGCAGCAGGAGGAACCCAGCGACGACACGGCCGACTTCGCCGGTGCCTGGCCTCGCCATCCACCACAGGAGAAGCGACCCAATCGCCCCCATGACGAGGAAGCCGAGCCCGTGGACCGTGGCACCCTCCGCCCAGTCCCACTCGGGCTTCCGGAGCAGGATGAGGACGAGGACGGGGAACGCCAACACCCACAGGACGGTGAGGGTGCGCTTGATCGCAGCGTCGGCGGCGCTGCTGGCTCCTCCGACCAATCGGAAGAAGACGTAGACGATCACGGAGACGACCGCGATCAGCGTCCACGGGATGGTGGTCGACTCGGCGACCGGTCGGAACACCTTCACCTGGGGTGCGCGGACACCCGCGGCCTCGGCTCCGTCGGTGATCGCCTGGCCGTCCACGATCTTCGCAGGGACGGGCACATCGACAACCCAGATCACGGCGAGACCGAGGACGATCAGGACGCCCACGAGGCCCATGATCGGGATGATGGATTCCTTCGCCCGTTCGCCCGTCGCCGCCCGCAGCGCGTATCCGATCACCATGAGGACGGCACCGACGATGAACCACCAGATCCGCCCTTCCGAGATCCAGGCAGGGGCGTTGGGCGGTACCACGTCGGTCGAGTTGAACGGCCCCAACAGCCCTCCGAGGATGACGGCACCACCGACGCCCATGAGCACGGCGCCGATTCGGCGCGGCTCGGCCATGCCGCCGAGCCGCCACATCGCAAGCGAGGCGGCGAGCAAGCCGAAGACGATGCCCACGCTGAGCCAGACGCGCCACATCTCGTCGCCGGGGTACGCCTGGACCATCAACAGCTTCATGTTGAAGGTGACCGCATCCCAGCGGCGGAGCGGATCGAACACGAAGTTGAGCAGCCCCCGGTACGCGAAGAGCACGATGACGATGGAAATGACCGTCATCACGCCGCTCGCGGGCGTCGAGAACAGGTTGTCGCGGAGCCAGATCCTCGGCCCCTTCGGGGGAGGCTCCGGAGCGAGTTCCTGATCGTCTACGAGGACGACGCCTTCGTCGGTCATGTCAGCGCTCCACCAGTTGCATACGGCGGTTGAAGTAGTTCACGATGGCCGAGATGATCAGGCTGCCCGTCAGGAAGAACGCCATCCACACACTGACGACGGGAAGCGACTGGCCGGTCTGGTTGATGATGGTGGTGCCCACCGCCACGATGTCTGCGTACGCAACGGCGAGTCCCAGGGACGTGTTCTTGAAGAGGTTGAGGTACTGGTTCCCCAGTGGCGGGAGGATGATGCGGAATGCCTGCGGGAGGATGATCTGGCGCAGGTACTGACTGCGCTTCAGGCCGACGGCTTGCGCCGCCTCGGTCTGACCCTTCGGCACGGCCAGGATGCCGCCACGGACGATCTCGGCGATGAATGCTGCGGTGTAGAGCGTCACACCGGTCCAGATGGCGAAGAAGGGCACCGTGAGGACCATGCCGGTCTCGCCGTACTGTGGGATCTCGGCCGTGCCCCTGAGAATGACTGCGGCCTTCTCGAATACCAGCGGGCCTCCCGAACGTTGACCCTCGACCACCGTGTTGTAGTTCTCGGTCGAGAAGCTGCCGGCGAGCCATCCGAAGAAGTTCGCGATTCCATCGAGGATCAACTCGGCGACCGTCAGCTGCTCCCCGGAGATGGTGCGGATTTCGAATCCGCTCACGACGAACGCGAGCAGGGCCACGACGATGCCGGAGAACCCGACGAAGATGACCCGGAACCAATCGTCGTCGGTCATCTTCCCGAACCCCGCCGGTGTTCGCCGCGACTCGAAGAAGTTGCGAATCCACAGTGCCGCACCGGCGATGGCGGCGATCGCCACCACGATCGGCACGATGACAGCCGGCAGGTCACGGATCAGGTCCGACACCCAGTCGAACACCGGCTCGAGCCAACCGAAGATCGGCCACGCGAACCACCCGACGACTGCGAAGAGCACGACCACGGCGAAGGCGTACCGTCCCCCGTGGCCGGGGTTCCCAGTCTCTTCTTGGTATCGCATACGGCGTTTCGAAACCCAGCGGCCGACAGCAATGCCGACCACGACGAAGATCAGCCAGGGCCAGAATCCGCCATCGGGGAAGATCCATGCGAAAGCGAAGCCCTTGTTCGAGGCCTTGAACCAATACTCCCCGACGTCGTCCGCCGTGAGTTCCGGGAGCCCGATGGCCAGGGCCGACCAGAAGAAGATCTGGACGAGGAGGGGGATGTTGCGGATCGTCTCGATGTAGACGACAGCAATCCGGTTGACGATCCAGTTGCTCGACAGCCGCGCGATGCCGATGATCGTGCCGAGAATCGTGGCGACGATGATGCCCGAGATGGCCACGCGGAGCGTGTTCATCATGCCGACGGTGAGTGCCCGAACGCCGGAGTCCGGGCTCGTGTCGATCCCCTCTCGAATCTGCACGCCGGTGGGATCAGAGAGCCAATCCCAACCGAAGGAGACATTGGAGGCGGTGAAGTTGGATGACGCCGTCTGGGCCAAGGTCACGAACACCACGATGACCGCGATCAGCACGAGGATCTGCGCACCCCACTTGAGGACTGCCGCGTTGCGCCACAGGGGCGTGCGCTGGTGCTGTCGAACCTCGACGGTCATGTGCCTTCCTCAGCCGCGGGCCTCCATCCGCCCGCTGCGGAGGCACCATAGACGGAAGCCCCCCCGCTTTGCAGGGAAAATGCTGCGCCTTCAGCTCTGAGCGGTGAGCGGTAAGCCAATGGGCCGAGGAGCCGGGAGTGAGTCTCGAGTCTCGAGTCTCGAGTCTCGAGTTCTGAGCCTTGAGCCTTGAGCCAAGAAGCTCAGGAGCTGAGGAGCTGGGAGTGAGTCTCGAGTCCCGAGTTCTGAGCCTTGAGCCACGAAACTGAGGAGCTGAGAAGCCAGGGAGCTGAGGAGCTGGCAGGGAGTCTCGAGTCCCGAGTCCCGAGTCTCGAGTTCCTCGATCAGACCCCTTCCTTGCAACGGCAAGCTGCGGTACGACTCGCCTCATGCAGAACTTCAAGAAGCTGAGTGTCTGGAGAAAGGCCATGGAGGCCTCACGGGAGTGCTACGCAGTGACCGCCGGATTCCCAGCCGCAGAGCGGTTCGGTCTTCAGGCCCAGATGCGGCGGGCCGCTGTTTCGATTCCCAGCAATATCGCTGAGGGCAGCGGCCGCAGATCAAGTAAAGACTTCGTGCGCTTCCTGAGAATCGCCTACGGATCCTCTTGTGAACTCGAAACCCAGGCTCTGCTCGCGATCAGCCTCGAGTTCGGCGACGAAGCCGAGCTCCAGAAACTGCTGGCGGCGGTTGACGAGGTCCAGCGGATGCTGAGCACCCTCATCGACAGAGTGACCGGTGCGAGCTGAACTTCGAGCACGAGAACTCGGGACTCGAGACTCGGGACTCGAGACTCGGGACTCGAAGCCTCCAAGACGAGAAGAAGGGCCGCCCGAGGGCGGCCCTTCTTTCGAGTTGCTACTGGCTTCGCTCAGCGCGCTGGCGGTGCGTAGATCAGGCCACCGTCGAACCACTGCATGTTGAAGCTGCCCTCACGTGCGAGACCGAGCGGTCCCGTGAGGTTCTTGTCGTAGATCTCGCCGTAGTTCCCGACCTGCTTGACCGTCTGATAGAACGCGTCCGCCGGCAGACCCATCTTGGTCTGGATCTCGCCCTCACCGCCGAAGAGGCGGGTGAGCTCAGGCGTGTTGTCCTTGTCAGTGTCGATGTTTGCAGAGGTCACGCCGTTCTCATCGGCGATGAACGTTGCGAACACCGTCCACTGGATGACGTCGAACCACTGGTCGTCGCCCTGACGGACTGCCGGACCGAGCGGCTCCTTCGAGATCGGAGCTTCGGGGAAGATGACCCAGTTCTCGGCACCAGGCGTACCCGCTGCGGTCTCGGCCGCACGGTTGCCGTAGAGGCCCGAGCCGTCGGTCGTGACGAGGTCACACGTCCCGGCCTTGAACTTCTCCATGGCCTCCGGGAACGTCTCGACCGTCTCGAGCGTGATCGTCACGCCTGCAACCGCAGCACCCTCGGTGATGTTCTTCTCCGTCGTGGTACCGGCGTTCGTGCAGACGGTGGCACCGTCGATGGCCTCGAAGCCACTGGACGGCGTCAGGCCCGTCAACGACGCGGGATCACCCATGATCTGCTGGCCGTCGAAGTACGTCGTGGCCGTGAACTGGATACCGATGTCGGTATCGCGGCTCTGCGTCCACGTCGTGTTCCGGATCAGCACGTCGATCTCGTTGTTCTTCAGAGCCTCGAACCGCTCTGCGGCCGTGAGGGCACGGAACTCGACTGCGTTTGCGTCGCCGAGCACTGCAGCTGCCACTGCACGGCAGTAGTCAGCGTCGAATCCGGTCGCCGATCCGTCGGCCTGAGTCTCCGAGAAGCCGACTGCGGAACCCGAGACACCACAGATGAGGTTGCCACGTGCCTGGACTGCTGACAGGGTCGAGCCGCCCTCCTGGCCGGTCTCACCGCCGCCTTCCGATTCCCCACCGCTGCCTTCCGCCACCGTGGTGGTTGTCTCCTCTGCGTCATCTGAGCCACCGCATGCAGCGGCAACCAGCGCGAGCACAGCAAAGAGCACAGCAAGTTTCTTGAGCATGCTGTAACCCCTCCTTGTTTGCTTTCGTAGTTGGGGGACGATCGCAACCGCCCGTGCCCGATCGGGGGACCGAGCGTGGGTGCACGGTAGACACATCCGCGTGCGGCTGCCAAGCGCTTTCGGCGGGGATCGGAGCGTCGCTCCAGCAGGCCTCACATCCGGGAGACGGCAGATCAGGGTCGTCCTGGCGGCCCTACACTCGCCGCGACGCGCACCACATCGCTGGAGGAAGGCACATGCCCGCATCGGTGATCCTCGGCGCCCAATGGGGCGACGAGGGCAAAGGGAAGATCACCGATCTCCTGGCCGAGACAGCAGACGTGGTCGTCCGGTACCAGGGCGGCAACAACGCCGGCCACACGATCGTGGTCGAAGATGAGCGATTCGCCCTGAGCCTCATCCCATCCGGTGTCCTGTACCCGACGGTCACCCCCGTGATCGGCAATGGGTGCGTCATCGACCCGAAGGTCCTGTTGGAGGAGATGGCGACGCTGCGCTCGCGAGGTATCGACCCGTCCAGGGTGCTTGTCTCGGGGAACGCCCACCTCATCATGCCGTATCACCGCAAGCTGGACGCCGTCATCGAGCGCTACCTGGGTGAGGCGATGATCGGCACCACCAAGCGTGGCATAGGGCCGGCCTACATGGACAAGTACTCGCGGTTCGGCATCCGGGTCCAGGATCTCTTCGACCCGAAGATCTTCCGAAAGAAGCTCGATGTCGCACTCAAGGACAAGAACCGGCAGCTGACGAAGGTGTACAACCAGCTCCCCCTCGACGGCGAGCAGATCTTCGACGAGTACATGGTCTACGCCGACCAGCTCACCGAACACATCACCGACACGTCACTCGTCGTCTGGGAAGCCCTCGAACGGGGCGACAACATTCTCTTCGAGGGAGCGCAGGGCACCTTGCTCGACATCGACCACGGCACGTACCCCTTTGTGACCTCCTCGAATCCCACGGCGGGGGGCGCCGCCGTCGGCATCGGAATCGGGCCGAATCGGATCGACCACGTGATCGGAGTGGTGAAGGCATACATCTCTCGCGTCGGGACCGGGCCGTTCCCCACCGAACTGCACGACGAGACCGGCGATCAGCTGATCGAGATCGGCGGGGAGTACGGGGTCGTCACCGGTCGGCGCCGCAGGTGTGGATGGCTCGACGCCGTTGCCCTCCGTTACGCCGTTCGCGTGAACGGCTTGACCGAGATCGCTCTCACCAAGCTGGACGTCTTGTCGCACTTCGACTCGATCAAGATCGCCACCGCCTACACATCCCTCGGCGAGCGGTACACCGAGTTCCCCCGTCAGCAGCGCGTCCTGTACAACTGTGTCCCGCACTACGAAGAGCACGAAGGATGGAACGTGGACATCAGCGAGGCATCCACCTACGAGGACCTCCCTGAGCAGGCGAAGCGCTACGTCGACCGGATCGAGGAGTTGGCAGGGGTCCCCATCCGGACGGTTTCGGTCGGGCCCGCCCGAGCTGCAACGCTGGAGAGGAAGCCAACATGAGAGTTCTCCTCATCGGCAGCGGTGGGCGCGAGCATGCCATCGGGTGGAAACTCGCGCAGAGTCCGCTCATCACCGAGTTGATCTCCTGTCCCGGAAACCCCGGCTTGGCCGAGCTCGGCCCCATCGAGCAGGAAGTGTCGCCGACTGATCCCGAGGGTGTCACCGACCTCGCCAAGCGTCACGAGATCGATCTCGTCGTGGTCGGCCCCGAAGCCCCACTCGCGGCCGGCGTGGCCGACGCCCTCATCGACGCCGACATCGCCGTCTTCGGGCCAAAGCAGGCCGGCGCCATGCTGGAGTCATCCAAGGCCTTTGCCAAGGAGATCATGGACGCCGCCGGCGTGCCGACCGCAGCCCACGAGACGTTCGACGATCGCGACGAAGCCAATGCGTACCTGCGTTCCATCGACGGACCGTACGTCGTGAAGGCCGATGGCCTCGCAGCCGGCAAGGGCGTGCTCGTCACGGCCGATCGCACGGCCGCCATGGGGTGGGTGGATGCATGCTTCTCGGGCCAATTCGGCGAGGCCGGCGAGCGCGTCGTGATCGAAGAGCACCTCGACGGTGATGAGGTATCCACGTTCTTCATCTGCTCAGGCGGGGTCGCTGTCCCTCTCGAGCCCGCTCGCGACTACAAGCGACTCCTCGACGGGGACGAAGGTCCGAACACGGGAGGCATGGGCAGCTACAGCCCCATCTCGAACACTGACGACTACTCGGTGGGTTGGGCAGGCCGCAATGCGGTCGAGCCCACGCTTCGGGAGCTCGCCGGTCGAGGCGTCGACTACACCGGCTTCCTCTACGTGGGGCTGATGTTGACGGCCGACGGGCCGAAGGTCCTCGAGTTCAACTGCCGGCTCGGCGACCCGGAGACCCAGGTGCTCATGCCCCGCCTCGACACCGACCTGCTCGAACTGCTCCATGCCGGGGCACATGGCGCACTCGGGGGTGCGGACCTGTCCTGGTCGGGTCGTCACGCCGTCGACGTAGTGCTCGCTGCGCCGGGCTATCCCGGCCAAGCCGAGACCGGGTTGGCGATCATCGGCCTCGAGCGAGTGAGTGAGGCCCTGGTGTTTCACGCCGGCACGGCGTACCGGGACGGACGGCTCGTGAACACCGGCGGGCGAGTGGTGAACGTGGTCGGGATCGGCGATACCACCGCCGAGGCCAGGTCCGATGCCTATGCAGCGGCGAATCTGATCCAGTTCAGGGGAAAGCAGCTCCGAGCGGACATCGCTCAACCACAAGCATGAGATCGAGGGAGTATCGATGAAGGTCGCGATCCTGATGGGTTCCGAGAAGGACATGCCGAAGATGCAGCCGTGCGCCGACGTGCTCGCAGATTTCGGAATCGAACACGAGGTCCACGTCATGTCAGCCCACCGCACGCCGGAGCGGGTCGCCGAATTCGTCTCGGGCGCCCGAGAGGCCGGCTTCGGTGTTCTCGTGTGTGGCGCCGGCAAGGCCGCGCACCTGGCCGGGGCAGCGGCTGCTCATTCGACCCTCCCGGTGATCGGTGTGCCGATCGCGGCAGGCGGCATGGGCGGCGTCGACGCGCTCTACTCGACCGTCCAGATGCCCACGGGCATCCCCGTCGCCACGGTGGCCATCGACGGGGCGGCGAACGCCGGCTATCTCGCGGCATCCATCCTCTCGGTCACGGATGAGGACGTCGCAACGAAACTCGCCGGCTACCGCGACCAGCTGAAGGGATGATCCCTCGGTACTCCACACCGGAGATGACCGAGCTGTGGTCTGAGGCCAACAAGCTCGCCGTGTGGAAGGAGATCGAGGCGCTGGTCGTCGAGGCCTGGGCGGAGCTCGACGTCGCTCCGGCAGAAGCAGCAGCAGCGGTGTGGGCCGCGCCTGAGGTGGATCCCGACGAGTGGAAGGAAAGAGAACGCGTCACCAACCACGACGTGGCGGCGTTCGTGGACCTCTTGGCTGCATCGACGTCCACCGGCGGGGAGTGGGTGCACTACGGCCTCACGTCCTCCGACGTGCTCGACACGGCGACAGGTGTTCTCCTCCGAGACGCAGGCGGACTCCTCCTCGAGGCGCTCGCGACACTGCATGCCACAGTGAAGCGTCGCGCCTTCGAGTTCCGCGACGATCCAATGGTGGGGAGGACGCACGGGATCTGGGCGGAGCCCACTTCGTTCGGCTTGAAGCTGGCGACCTGGGCCTTCGAGATCGAGCGAGACCACGATCGGCTCGTCGATGCCGTGAACGGTGTTGCCGTGGGGGCGATCTCGGGTGCCGTGGGCACCTACGCCCACACGCCTCCATCCATCGAGTTGTTCGTCTGCGATCGGCTCGGACTCAACGTCGAGCCTGCCTCGACGCAGGTGGTGGCCAGGGACCGCCATGCGCACTTCCTGTCGGTTCTGGCGCTCATCGGTTCGTCCATCGAGCGGTTCGCCACCGAGATCCGCCATCTGCAGCGCTCCGAGGTGGGCGAAGCTCGCGAAGCGTTCCGGGAGGGCCAGAAGGGGTCGTCGGCGATGCCGCACAAACGCAATCCGATCGCCACGGAGAATCTGACCGGTGCGGCGAGGCTGCTTCGGGGTTATGCCTCTGCCGGTCTCGAGAACGTCGCCCTGTGGCATGAACGGGACATCTCACACTCGTCCGTCGAGCGAGTGGTGCTGCCAGATGCGACGACGTTGCTCCACTACGCCCTGCAGCGCCTCACCGGGGTGATCGATCGCCTGGTGGTGGACACGGACCGGATGCTCGCCAACCTCCAAGCCACGAGGGGGCTCGTGTTCAGCCAAGCCGTGCTGTTGGAGTTGATCGACACCGGCATGTCCCGTGACGAGGCGTATCGCATCGTCCAACGCAACGCTCTGGCGACCTGGGATGAGGGCGGCACCCTGCGCGAGCGCCTCGAGCGCGACGACGAGGTGACACTCGACGCCGCCACCCTCGAACGGTGCTTCAGCCCGGAGCGGTTCCTGGAGAACGCCGACATCGTCTTCGAGCGCCTGGAACAGTCTGTTCTTGCGTAGGGCATGCCCGCGTTCGCGGGCACCCCTTACGCAAGAACGGATCGAAGGGTCGAAATCGCCTGATCCGGACGGTGTGTGACGTCCGACCATGTGAACCGGAGGGTGCGCCAACCGAGGGCCTGCGTGCGGTTCTGCTTCTCACGATCCAACTGGAAGTCGCGACCGTCGGAGTGGTACGCACGACCATCCAGTTCGATGAGGAGAGCACGATCCGGGTAGGCGAAGTCCGCTCGGCACACGAATGTACCCCTCGGATCGAAGACCTCGTACTGCGGAATGGGCAGGCGTACGGCTCGCTCGTGGAGCACTCGAAGAAAGCGGTCCTCGAGGACGCTCTGGGTCCGCCCATCGGACTCGAGGTGCACAGCGAGGAATGGCCGAATGACACCCACTCCCCTCCGACCTCGGCGCTGAACGCGCTTCACGAAGGCCGCCACCTCGCCGAACGTGAAGACGCCCCGACGCAGACCCTCGCTCAAGGCTCCCTCGACCAGCCACGGGCTCGTGGCACCGAGGTCGACGACTGTCCGGGCCGGATGCGTGAGCGGCAGGCCATCGATCACAATGCGATCGTGGTCCTCGAGGTCCAGCGACTCGTGGACCACGCACGACGTGCGATGCTCCCGCCGCCAACGCCGCACCACGATGTGGATCGAGCGCGGGGCATGCTTGATCAGGCCCCATTCGTGGGCCGCTGTGTCGTGAGAGGCCACCGCCTCCGGCCCCACGCTGAGGATCTCCGCCAAGGTGTCCTGCCGCTCGAATCTCGGTGTGCCGGCGAAGCACAGGACGCTGTGTCTGCGGTGGACCAGCATTCCGCGTTGAATCCGTCGACCGATCGCAGAGTCCGTGAGGCCCGACCGACGGAGCTGATCGCGGTGTACCAATCCGAGTTGTGATTCGGCGATGTCGGCTGCCGCAGCGTCGGCTTCTGTCCACACGCCCCAACCGTGTCAACGATCGGGTCGCAGATGAAGACCCCTGTGTTCTTGCGTAGCCGGTGCCCGGACGCGCGGGCACGCCCTACGCAAGAACGGATTCACTGGTTCTGCATGTGGTGGGCGAGCGCGGTGATCCGGTCATCGAGGAAGGCTCGGATGTCGCCATCGACGCCGTTGCGATCCAGGGCTGTCGCCATGCAGGCGAGCCACTGCTCCACTTCGTCCGCACCGATCGCAAAGGGGAGATGACGCATCCGCATCCTGGGATGGCCCCGGCTCGGGGTGTATCGGGCTGGGCCGCCGGTCCACTCGACGAGGTACGCATGCAGCTTGTCGCGCGACACCGAGTCATCTCTCGGCAACATGGCGCGCAGCGTCGGGGCTTCCCGCTCGATCTCGTCGTAGAAGTCGTCGACGATCGCACGGATGCGATCTTCGCCACCGAGCGCCTCATACGGCGTCGGCTCCGGCCCCCATGGATTCGCCGCCGGGTTCGCCTCACTGGCCATAGCGCGCAGGCTAGGTGCGGAGAACGTCACCGAGCCCGCCCGTCGCTAGCATCGCCACCGTGCCGGCGCTGGAACACATCGGGTCCGGGAAGGTCCGCGAGATCTTCCGCATCGACGACGACCACCTCCTCATCGTGGCGTCAGACAGGATCTCGGCATTCGACGTCGTGCTGGATCAACCCATCCCCCACAAGGGTCAGGTGTTGACCGGCGTCTCGCTTCATTGGTTCGACCTGCTCGACACGCCACACCATCTCGTATCGGCCGACACCGCTGAGATGGGCTTCCTGTCCTCCGAGCAGCAGCGCGACTTCGCCGGCCGCGCCATGCTCGTGCACGCGGCGACGGTCATCCCGATGGAGTGCGTGATCCGGGGCTACCTCTACGGCTCGAGTTGGAAGGAGTACGAATCGGGCGGCGGGCCGACGACCGAGCACCTTCCTGAGGGTCTCCAGATGGCGAGCAAGCTCTCCGAGCCGATCTTCACTCCCGCCACGAAGGCCGAGGACGGCCACGACGAGAACCTCACGGAAGCCGAGGCCAGGGCGCTCGTGGGCGATGCGCTCTACGAGGAGCTGCGCACGCGGTCGATGGGGATCTACGAGACCGGCGCCGACTACGCATCCGAACGGGGAATCATCCTCGCCGACACGAAGTTCGAGTTCGGGCGCAAGGACGGCGAAATCATCCTCATCGACGAGGTCCTCACCCCCGACAGCTCCCGGTACTGGCCCGTCGACTCCTGGGCTGAAGGGGCGGTGATGCCGTCGTTCGACAAGCAACCCGTCCGTGACTGGCTCGAGGAACAAGACGGGTGGGACAAGCAGCCGCCTGCGCCCGCGATGCCTGATGACATCGTCCAGTTGACCTCCGATCGTTACATCGACGCCTACGAGCGGTTGACCGGGAAGAGCTTCTCCGACTATCTCTCCGAGGCAGGTGCGGAGTGACCGCATTCCGGTATCGGGTGACCATCAACCGCAAACGAGGGCTCTCCGATCCCGAAGGTGCGACGACCCGCAAGGCACTCCAGGACCTCGGCTTCATATCGGTGGAGTCCGTCTCGTTCGGTCGCATCCTCGACCTCGAGGTCGACAGCAGCGACGCCGAAACCGCGCAGGCCGAGGTCGAGGCCATGTGTGCAAAGCTCCTCGCCAACCCGGTGATGGAAGACTTCACGATCGAGGCGGTGTCGTGACGGTCGCCGTGGTGGTGTTTCCCGGCACGAACTGCGAACACGACATCGTCCACGCGCTCGACCTCGCAGGCGCCGAATCCGAGCTCGTGTGGCACACCGACACCGACCTCTCAGGTGCGATGGGCGTGGTCCTGCCGGGAGGATTCGCTCACGGTGACTACCTTCGCACGGGCGCCATCGCCAGATTCTCTCCCATCATGGCCGAGGTGGAACGCCTCGCCATCGAGGGGACGCCGACGCTCGGCATCTGCAACGGATTCCAGATCCTGTGCGAGGCAGGCCTCCTCCCGGGAGCGCTCGTCGCCAACCGCGACCTCGCCTTCATCTGCAAGCCCGTCCACCTTCGGGTGGAGTCCACTGAGAGCATTCTGACCCGCAGTGCAACGGTCGGGCAGGTCCTCGAGATCCCGCTGAACTCGTACGAGGGCAACTATGTGGCGGCAGACCTCGACGCCATCGAGGCAGACGGCGACGTGATCCTGCGCTACTGCGACGCCACCGGCCGCAGCGACGAGACCTCGAATCCGAACGGTTCGATGAATGCCATCGCCGGCATCACCAATCGAGGGCGAAACGTCGCCGGCCTCATGCCGCATCCCGAGCGGGCATCCGAGTCGATCCTCGGATCCGAGGACGGGATGGTGTTGATCGAGAGCTTCGTCGCTTCGCTGACGGTGCCCGCGACATGACCGCCAAGGACCAGGCCCCACCGCACATCCAGCTCGGCATGACCGATGAGGAGTACGAGCATGTGATCGAGATCCTCGGGCGCGAGCCGATGGCCGCGGAGCTCGCCATGTACTCCGTCATGTGGTCGGAGCACTGCTCCTACAAGTCCTCGCGAGCGCACCTCGGTGCTTTCTCGGCAGATCAACCTTGGGTGGTCGTTGGACCGGGTGAGAACGCCGGGGTCGTCGACCTCGGCGACGGCTGGCTCGCCGCCCTGCGCATCGAGAGCCACAACCACCCGAGCTACGTCGAGCCGTACCAAGGTGCAGCAACCGGAGTCGGCGGCATCCTGCGTGATGTCTTCACGATGGGAGCACGCCCGATCGCCGTATGGGATCCCTTGCGCTTCGGGCCGCTCGACGAGCCACGCAATCGCTACCTGCTCGAAGGCGTCGTGTCCGGCATCGCCGGATACGGCAACGCCGTCGGGGTTCCGACCCTCGGCGGTGAGATCGAGTTTGCAGACCGGTTCTCACAGAACCCGCTCGTGAACGTCATGGCACTGGGCATCCTCCAACGTGATCAACTCGTCCTTTCAGCCGCCTCGGAAGTCGGCAGCCTGGCGATCCTGCTCGGCAACGCAACGGGACGCGACGGGATCGGCGGCGCCTCGATCCTCGCGTCGGCGTCCTTCGAGGAGGGCGACGAGGAGAAGCGTCCGAACGTCCAGGTCGGCGATCCGTTCGAGGAGAAGAAGCTCATCGAGGCGTGCCTGGAGTTGTACGACCGCGGTCTCGTCGAGGCGATCCAGGATCTCGGCGCGGCAGGGATCTCGTGTGCGACGTCGGAGACGGCGGGCAACGGCGGACGCGGGATGGAGGTCGATCTCGACCGCGTGCACCTGCGGGAGCCGGACATGACTGCGGGTGAGATCCTCATGTCCGAGTCGCAGGAGCGCATGCTCGCCATCGTGCGGCCGGAGGACGAGGCGGAGGTGCTCGCCCTCGCAAAGCGGTGGGAGATCGAGGCCTCGACGATCGGCACCGTCACCGAAGGGCCCCAGCTCGTGGTTCATCATCGCGACGAGCTCGTTGCAGACGTGCCCGCCGCCTCCCTTGCGGACGACGCACCGGTGTACCACCGTCCGTTCGAGCGACCCGGCGATTTGGACGAGATCTGGGCTCGGGAACCTGAGGTGCCACCCGATGTCGACGCGGCGGCAACCCTTCGCCTCCTTCTCGACGATCCGGCAATCGGAGATCGGTCCTGGATCTGGACGCAGTACGACCACATGCTGTTCCTCAACACCGTCGTCGGGCCCGGCCACGACGGCTCCTTGCTCCGGATCAAGGAGACCGACAAGGGCCTCGCAGTCTCGACCGACGGAGATGCCCTTCGCACATACCTCGATGCTCGGCGGGGTGCAGCCCGGATCGTCTTCGAGTCGGCGCTCAACGTCGCCGTCACCGGGGCAAGGCCGTATGCGCTCGTGGACAACCTCAACTTCGGCAATCCCGAGGTGCCAGAGGTGATGTGGCAGTTCGTGGAGGCCGTCGAGGGCATGGCATGGGCCTGCGGAGAACTCGATGTGCCGGTCGTGGGTGGGAATGTCTCGTTCTACAACCAGACCGACGGCGTCGACATCTATCCCGCGCCCGTGGTCGGCATGCTCGGGTTCTGCGAACCGATGCCGGAGCGACCGCCGAGGCTGGACCGTGCCGAACCAGGGATGTCGATCTATGTGCTCGGGCCAGAGACGGTCGGAGACTTCGCTGCGTCGGCATACGACCGCATCGTCAACGGTGAGCTACGCGGACGCCCGGCGGACGTGGATGGTGATGCCGCGCGCCATGTCGTTGCCGCAGCCGCCACCCTCGCCCACACGACCCCCGTCCTCCATGACATCTCGTCGGGCGGTCTGGCCGTCGCCCTTGCCGAGATCGCCATTGCCTCCCGGTGCGGGCTGACGGTCGACACGATGCCGGGACCGGAGCTCTTCGACGAGACCCCGCTGCGCTTCGTGGCGGTCACCCACGACGACGAGCTCGACACGAATGAGCCCCACCGGCGCATCGGCACGATGGGCGGGGACGTCCTCGACTTCGGTGACGCCGGGCGGATCGATCTCGCCGAAGCAACCGAGCTCTTCCGCAACGCCCTCCCACGCCGACTCCACTGAGGGAACGGGCGCGCCACGCACACCGAAGCGATGGTGTCCCGGGCCTGCACGGGGAGCGTGCGTCGCGTAGGTTGGCGCAGAAGGCGCCACCCGACGTTCGGCGCCATCGAAGGTAGAGGCACATGTACAAGCTCACGCGCTCAGCCATGGTCGCCCAGGGCAAGGGCCCCGAGGCGGTTGCGTTCGCCACACAGGTGGCGGCGCACGTGACGGAACACCACACACCGGTCCAGGTCGGCGTCGAGATGGCTGGTGACCAGGGTCGCATTCATTGGTTCTCCGAGTACGAAAACGCTGCCGAGTGGGAACGAACCGGAATGGCTCTCGTAGCCGACGCGGAGTACCAGAACATGCTCGTCGCCGCGGGCGAGCTGTTCATTGCGGGAATGACACGGGACACGCTGGTTCGCCTGTTCCCGTCGGACTGACGGCGCTCGACGACACGCCCAACCGAGAATCGGAGCCCCGCGCCACCGCTGCGGGGCTCCGGTGCGTTCCCGCTAAGACGCACACGACGGCAGGATCGCACCATGACCGAACGCACCGACGCCAGAGACATCGTCTTGCTTCGGGCCGTCGACCAAGCGGCCATGTTGCGACGTCGGGAGATCTCAGCGACCGAGCTGCTGGAAGCCCACCTCGATCAGATCGAACGAACGAACCCGGAACTCAACGCCATCGTCACGCTGACACCCGAGCGGGCGTTCGAGCTGGCTGCGGCTGCGGACGACCGCCTGTCCGAGGGTGGTTCGATTCCGCTCCTGACGGGCCTCCCGGTGGCACACAAGGATCTGCACGAAACGGCTGGGATCCGGACCACCTTCGGGTCGCGCGTCTACCGAAACTACGTACCCACCCGTAACGCGCTCATCGTTCAACGGCAGCTCGACGCTGGCGCGGTCACCGTGGGGAAGACCAACGCACCCGAGCACGGCGCTGGGAATCAGACCTTCAACGAGGTGTTCGGGGTGACGAGGAACCCATGGGACCTGTCCCTCACCCCTGGAGGATCATCCGGAGGTGCTGCGGTGGCCGTCGCAGCAGGCATGGTGTCGCTCGCCGACGGATCCGATCACGGCGCGTCCTTGCGCAATCCCGCTTCCTTCACCAATACGGTGGGCTTTCGACCATCCCCGGGCAGAATTCCCACCTGGCCGAGCAAGGACGTGTGGTGGACCCAGTCGGTGCACGGGCCGATGGCGCGCACCGTCGAAGACATCGCCTTGTTCATGGCCGCCACGGCGGGACCCGACCCGCGGATTCCCGTATCGATCGACCAGCCGGCATCGAGCTTCGCCACTCCCCTGCAAGCCGACTGGTCCGGTGTCACGCTGGCGTGGTCGGACGACCTCGGCGGACTCCCGGTCGAACCGGAGGTGACGACTGCGCTGCAGCCGGCGCGTGCGGCGCTCGAGGACGTCGGATTCACGGTGATCGACGCAGAACCTGACTTCAAAGGAGCCGAGGAGGTGTTCCAGGTCTTCCGCGGCCTGAGCTTCGTCCGGGAGTTCGGTGACGCTGTCCGGAGCGACCCGGATAGCTACAAGGAGACGATCCACTGGAACACCGAGTACGGACGGTCGCTGACAGCAGCTGACATCGGCAAGGCCGCAGAGGCGCGCACTCGCCTGTTCAATCGAGTCGCACGATTCCTGGATGAGCATCGATTCCTCGCGCTCCCCGCCTCTGCGGTTCCGCCCTTCTCCGTGGAGACCGAGTACCCGAGGGAAATCGCCGGGGTGAAGCAGGAGAACTACACCTCCTGGTTCGCATGCTGCTACTACATCTCAGCGATCGGACTGCCTGCCATCTCGGTCCCGGCTGGCTTCACCGACGATGGGCTGCCCGTCGGGCTCCAGATCGTGGGCCGCCATCGCGCAGACCTGGACGTGCTCCGAGCAGCCTTCGTATTCCAGCAAGCGACGATGCTGTGGCAACGTCACCCCCCTTCCGTTCTTGCGTAGACGGTGGTCGCGCGGCCGGGCACGGCCTACGCAAGAACGGAACAGGACGGCGTTCGGCGTCGTTACCGTTCCATGACCATGAGCGACTCGACCATCACCACGTGCTACCGGCACCCGGATCGCGAGACCCGGCTGTCGTGTACGTCGTGTGGCCGCCCGATCTGCGTCGAATGCAGTCACGACGCCTCGGTCGGTCAGCGGTGTCCTGAGTGCTCCGTTCCGGAGGGACGCAACCAGGTGGTCGCTGCCCGCCGGAGCGTCGGCCGCCCGACGTTCCAGACCGCCCCGGTGTCCTTCTCGATCCTGGGTATCACGATCGCGATCTTCGCAGCGGGTCTCCTGTCGGCAGACATGGACACCTTCTTGTTCCGCAATCTCGCCCAGGCGAACTTCCTCGTCGCCGACGGCGAGGTCTACCGCATCTTCACGGCAGCCCTCCTCCATGGCGGCATCATGCACGTCTTCTTCAACATGTACGCGCTGTACCTGTTCGGGCCTCGGCTCGAACAGCAGGTCGGGTCGCCTGCGTTTGCGTCCCTCTATGTCGCCGCCGCCGCGGCGGGTGGCATGGTCTCGTACGTCTTCGGGCCGATCAACCAGGTCTCGATCGGGGCTTCGGGTGCGATCTTCGGGCTCTTCGGCGCATGGATGTTCGTCGCCTGGAAGATGCGGGGGACTCCCGGTGGCCGGGCCATGTTCAACCAGCTCGGCGTCCTCCTTGCGATCAACCTGGCGCTCCCCCTGTTCGTGGGCGGAATCGACTGGCGCGCCCACCTCGGTGGCCTCGGGGCAGGCGTCCTGATCGCCTGGCTGTGGTCGGTGTATGCGGTCGGCCAGCCCAATGCGAGGACGATCCGGACCATCATCGGTGCAGCGGTCGCGTTCGGTGCGCTGGTGATCACGATCTTCGTCTAGCCGCACCTCTGCCCCTGCAAACGAGGGGCCCCGTCAGAAACCCCTTGCGATTCCGCTGACATCGGATAATGTACAACCAAATGGTTGTAGATACCCTCCCCGACGAAGAGATCGACCTGCTGTTTCACGCGCTTGCCGACACCACGCGGCGTGACATCGTCAAGCGAGCCATGGCCGGCGAACACTCGGTGTCCGGCCTGGCGAGGGGGTATGCCATGAGCTTCGCAGCGGTGCAGAAACACATCGCCGTGCTCGAGCGTGCTGGGCTGGTGACGAAGACGCAAAGGGGCCGAGAGCGCCTGGTTCGCACGGATATCGCCGCCATTGATCAAGCGTCCCGACTCCTCGACCAGTTCGAGGAGCTGTGGCGGAGGAGAGTCGACAAGATGGGCGAGATCCTCGCCCTGGAAACCGGAGCAGACACATGACCGTCACCGCCATCCACAAGGACCCGGAGAACCTCACGATGTCGTTCACCGCCGAGTTCGACGCCACGCCGGAACGGGTGTGGAAGCTCTGGGAAGACCCTCGCCTGTTCGAGAAGTGGTGGGGTCCGCCGGAGTACCCGGCGACGGTGGTGACCCACGAATTCATCCCAGGGGGCAACGTGCGGTACTACATGACCGGACCAGACGGCGAGCAGTACCACGGCTGGTCCCGATTCATCGCAATCGATGCGCCGTCGTCGCTCGAATTCGGGGACGGGTTCTTGGACGACGACGGCAACGAGGTCGAAGGCATGCCGACCATGACCAGCCGGGTGGACATCACAGCCACCGGAAGCGGCACCCGGATGGTGATCACGACCACATTCCCGACCCTCGACGCCATGAACCAGCTCATCGAGATGGGCGCAGAGGAAGGCATGAAGGGCTCGCTGGGGCAGGTGGACGACCTCCTGGCGACCATGGCGTAGCCGATACCGGCTGCGCCGAAGTCGCAGGTCTCGTTCTGCGATACGAGGTCGGCAAGACACGAGGCAAGGACGAGAGCCCAGGCCTCCACGCTGCCTCCACGCTGCCTCCCCGATGGCCGCCGCCAGGAGGCCGTGGACCGTGCACCGCCCCCGGTACACTCCCGGCCGTGAGTCAGCACCCCCTGAGCGATCCACCAGTCGACCGGCCCGGTGAGGCCTGCGGGGTGTTCGGTGTTCGAGGCAACGATGTCGATGCCGCCCGGCTCACCTACTTCGGCTTGTTCGCGCTCCAGCATCGCGGTCAGGAGAGCGCAGGCATCGCTGTGAGTGATGGCGACAACATCACGGTCTACAAGGACATGGGGCTCGTGGCGCAGGTCTTCGATGAGACCGTGCTCGCCGGGCTCGGCGGCGATCTCGCAATCGGCCACACGCGATACTCGACGACCGGCTCCAATCGATGGGAGAACAGCCAACCGGTCTTCCGACATCTCGGCAGCAACGGCATCGCCCTCGCACACAACGGCAATCTCACCAACACGGCGACGCTCGCAGCCGAGGTCGGACCGGTTGCTGCGACGACCGACTCCGAGCTCATGACCGAGGCGATCGCCGATGCCATGCAGTCGGGCGAGCTATCGCTCGACGAGGCCCTCACCACCGTCCTCCCGCGGTTCGAGGGCGCCTTCACTCTTGCGGTGATGGATTCGACGACGCTTGTCGGTGTTCGGGACCCACACGGATTCCGGCCGCTGTGTCTCGGGAACCTCGGTGACACCTGGGTCATTGCGTCCGAGACGGCTGCACTCGACATTCTCGGCGCAGACCTCGTGCGCGAAATCGAACCGGGCGAAATGGTGATCGTCGACGACCACGGTCCCCGCTTCGTGAATCCCTTCCCCAAATCGAAGAGCTCTCTGTGCATCTTCGAGTTCGTGTACTTCGCGCGCCCGGACTCGACCCTGCTGGGCCGGAATGTCCATACCAAACGCCAGCTCATGGGGCGGCTCCTCGCAGAGCAAGCGCCCGTCGAGGCCGACGTGGTGGTGCCCGTCCCCGAGTCGGGGATCCCGGCCGCACAGGGCTTCGCCGAGGTGAGCGGCGTCCCCTACTCGGACGGCCTCGTCAAGAACCGCTACGTGGGCCGAACCTTCATCCAGCCTGCCCAGGAGATGCGCGATCGGGGTGTGCGCATGAAGCTCAACGCCATGCCGAGCGTCATCGACGGCAAACGCGTGGTGCTCGTCGACGACTCCATCGTCCGAGGCTCGACGACCAAGCAACTCGTCGCCATGGTGCGAGAGGCCGGCGCAACCGAGGTGCACCTGCGCATCTCCTCGCCGCCGTACCGATGGCCCTGCTTCTACGGGATGGACACGGGAGACCGCTCCACCCTCCTGGCAGCCGATCGCTCCGTCGATGAGATCGCTTCCCATCTCGACGTCGACTCCGTGGTGTATCTCACGCTCGAGAACCTCACAAGGGCCACGAGGTCGGATCCCGATGCCTTCTGCACGGCCTGCCTCACCGGCGCGTATCCCACGGAGGTACCGCTCGCCGACAGCAAGTTCCTCCTCGAGCAGCCGTCATGACGAGCTACGAGCAAGCGGGGGTCAATCTCGATGCGGCCGATGAGCTCGTCGATCGCATCTCATGGCGCGTGACGTCGACCTGGACCGAGGACGTGGTTGGCGGCTTCGGAGGCTTCGCGGCTGGCCTCCAGATCCCGGCCGGCTTCGACATGCCGGTCCTCATGATGTCCACGGACGGTGTGGGGACGAAGGCCGATCTGGCTCGTCAGGCCAGGTTGGTGGAAGGCCTCGGCTACGACCTCGTCGCAATGGTGGCGGATGACCTCGCCGCCGCCGGAGCTCAGCCCATTGCGATGACGGACTACATCGCCATCGGGAAGCTCGATGTCGATCTGGTCGAGACACTCGTCGAATCGATCACGGATGCCGCATCCGAGGCCGACATCGCGCTTCTCGGCGGCGAGACCGCCGAACATCCCGGCGTGATGCCGGCCGATCAGTTCGACCTCTCCGCCACGGCTCTCGGCATCGTCGAGATGGGGGACGAGGTGAATCCGGAGGAGGTCTCCTCGGGAGATGTCATCGTGGGCGTGAAGAGCCCGAATCTGCGATCGAACGGCTTCTCCCTGGTGCGAGCGATCGTTGCCCAGCAACTCCCCCTCGACGAGGACTTCCCGGACACGACGACACCGACCGCCGAGGTGCTCCTCGAACCGAGCATCGTGTATGCGCCGGCGATCGTGAACATGCTCGCAAGGGTCCATCCTCATGGCCTGGCACACATCACCGGGGGCGGTCTCCCCGGGAACGTGATCCGCGTCCTACCCGATGGCCTTCGGGCGATCATCGAACGGGATAGGTGGGAGATCCCCCACGTCTTCAACGTCCTTCAGGCAACCGGGGGCGTGCCGCTCGGCGACATGTTCCGCACGTTCAACATGGGCATCGGATTCGTTGCGGTGGTTGGTGAGGACGACGTCGATGCGGCCCTGAAGGCGTTCGAGACCAGCGATCTCGAAGCTGCCGTCATCGGCCACATCACCGAGGGCGACTGGGGCGTTGAGATTCGATAGTGAGCCCTGCGAACGGGCCCGCACGCAGGCGGGTTCGCACGGGGTACCCGTTCCATCCGGCGTACGCTGCCGTTGGCATGGAAACGGCGCTGCTCATCCTCGGAATCCTGATCGCAGGCTTCATCTTCGGGTCGATCGCACGGTTCCTCGTGCCCGGCCACCAGCCGTTCTCCCTCGCCGAGACGACGATCATCGGCATGGTCGGCGCCGCCATCGGAGCGATCGCCGTGAACGCCATCTTCGGGACTCAAGACGTCGACCGCCTCGATCTCGGGAGCATCGTCGGAGGCATCGTCGGATCAGTGATCGTGCTCATCGTGGCCACCGTGGTGGTCGAGCGCTTCGGGTGGCGAGATCGCCAGGACAGCGTTGAGCCCAGCATCGCCGACGTGATCGAGGGGGGCGAATCGACGGACGTCGAGTTCAAGTCGACGTCGCGGTGGAATCTGCACACCGGGTCGAAGGACGACCGGATGGAGCTGGCCGTGACGAAGACGGTGGCTGGCTTCCTGAACTCCGACGGCGGAACGCTCATCGTCGGTGTCGACGACGACGGCCGTCCGGTCGGCCTCGAACACGATCTCTCGCTGATGAAGGCACCCGACCACGACCGGTACGAACTCTGGCTCACCGACCATCTGCAGAAGACGCTCGGGAAGCCTGCGATGACGTTCGTGTCGATCCGCTTCGAGCCGTACCTCCAATCGACCGTGGTGGTCATCGCCGTGTCTCCATCGGACCGGCCGGTGTTCGTGAACGAGCCCAAGGGCAACCGGACTGCCGACTTCTACGTGCGTATGGGAAACTCGACGCGCAAACTCCTGACGGACGAGTTCGCCGACTACCAGGCATCGAGGTGGAGATGACCGAGGAGACACCCTATCCCATCGATTTCGACGTGCCGGTCGACAGCGAGTACCGCAGCCGTGGCCTGGCCGCTCTCGGAGTCCTGCTCTTCGCCAAGGCGATCCTGCTGATCCCCCATCTGTTCCTGTTGCTCCTGTACTTCTTCGTGATCCAGGTCGTCGTGTGGATCGGGTATTGGTTCATCCTCTTCCAGGGTGGCAAACCGTTCTGGGTTGAGAACCTCGAGATCATCTTCGTGTCCTGGGCGTCGCGCGTGTTCGCCTGGTTCACCAGCACCACCGACGTCTACCCGACCTTCGGCGCCGACGCCGACTACCCAGCCCAGGTGTCCGTCGTGGAGGCCCCCGAGCCTCAGAACCGTTGGCTGGCGGCTGCGGGGATCGTGCTCATCAGGCCCATCCTCGCCATCCCGCACCTGTTCATCCTCCTGTGGCTGACGCTGGGCACGCTGTTCGCAGCCTGGTTCGGTTACGTCGTGATCCTCATCACGGGTCAGCTCCCGCTGTCACTCCACTGGTACTTCGTGGCCTTCCATCGATGGTGGGCCCGCGTGTGGGGATGGATCGCAGCCCTGACGGACGAATACCCACCGTTCCACTTCCGGAGGTGACGTGCGCCGGCGGGGCGCCGCCGATCGAGCGACATCCCCGCCGACGACAGTCTGAGGTCAGCCTTCGGCTGGGCACTGCCGCCTCACCGCTCGCTGGGACAGGCGAAGCACGGCGTACGCGAAGAGCACCAGCATGGCGATCGGGATCGCCACGGCACCGCCGATGATGATGAAGCTCACCGTTGCGAGCAAGACCTCGCCCGCCTGCTCGAAAGCCTCGGCGATGGGATTCGGATCTGCGGGATCGGCCGGCACACCCGGACCACCATCGGGCGCTTCGCTCACGCCGACGGTCAACGTTGCGTAGGCCGTTCTCGAGTCCAGGTATCGCAGCCGACCTTCGATCTGCTCGATCGTCAAGAGGACGTCCTGCATCCTGGTCTGGATCGTCACGAGATCCTGGATCGTGGTCGCCTCGGCCAGGAGGCGCCGATGGAACTGCTCTTGATCCCTCCAATAGCTCAGCCGGCCCTCGAGATCCACGTACTCCTCGGTGACGTCCTGGCTCGAGACCTGCGCGGCGACACGCTCACCGAGCTGCTCGACCCGAGAGACGGCCTCGTCGAAGCGCTCGGTCGGGACCTTGATCGTGAACCAGCCGACGGCATAGCGCTCGTCGTCGACATCCTCGATGCGGGACTCGCCGGATGCGACGTAGCCGCCGAGATCGCTGGCAATCACCCGAATCTGGCCGGCCGTGGCACCGAATGCACCGGGGTCGATGCGGATGTCCACCGAACCGTCCCGGATGATCTTGGCGTCGAAGGTGCCCGGCTCGATGTTCTCGAAGATGACGCGTCCGTCCTCGACAACGGCCCGGTACGCGCCCTCGCCGCTGGCATCGCTCTGCTCGGCGATGGGTTCAGCCTCGGCGACATCTCCGCCGTCGTCGACTGCCAGCATGCTCGCGTCGTCGTCAGACGAGCACGCTGCAACTGCCAACACGGCCACAACAGCCAGGATGATCAGGCGCAGGGTGACGGAATCGCTCCGCCCACTTCGTGTCTTCATTGCTCTCTCCATTCGGTCTGCCGGCCCCCCGACCGGCTGCGCGTAGGACGGGTGAACACGGCTACGAGGTTCCCGGCCGGACTCCTCGCCCGCCTTCCTCATGTCCCGTTCGAGCACGTCGCCATGCCGCCACCGGGCTAGCGTGCGGCCCATGACACACCCATCCATCCCGGCCTCCGCCGTTGTGTCCGCCGACATCGACGATCATGTCGCCACCGTGTGGCTCGATCGGGCCGAGGCGAGGAACGCCTTTGCGCCGGAGTTCTGGCGGGACTTCCCCGCCGTCATCGAGGCCGTGGCTGCGGACCCCCGAACGCGGGTGATCATCGTTGCTGCCCGGGGGGACGCGTTCACGGTCGGCATCGACTTGAAGGCGTTCGGACCGATCCTGATGAGCGGAGGCGTCGATCCGGACGATCCGAGCCCGCCCGGTTCCGAGGTGGGACGACGGCGTGCGATGTACGAACGCATCCGGGCCATGCAGCACACCTTCTCGGCCATCGCCGATTGTCCACAACCGGTGATTGCCGCCGTCCATGGCTACTGCATCGGAGCCGGGGTCGACCTCATCACCGCATGTGACATGCGGTTCGCCTCCGCCGATGCCGTGTTCTCCGTGCGCGAGACCAAGCTGGCCATGGTCGCCGACGTCGGGACCCTGCAGCGGCTCCCCGGCATCGTCGATCCCGGCTGGCTCGCTGACGTCGTGTACACGGGGCGAGACTTCGATGCCGCCGAGGCGCTCGACCGGGGCCTGGTGTCGAAGGTGGCTGCGGATCCCGACGGCGTGCTCGAGCTCGCCCGTGCGGTCGCAGGGGACATCGCCGCGAACTCGCCTCTTGCCGTGCAAGGGGCGAAAGCCGTGCTACGGGCAGGCGAGGGCCGAGACGTCACCCAACACCTCGACTACGTCGCATTGTGGAACGCTGCGTTCATCCACTCGAACGACTTCACCGAGGCGGCCATGGCATTTCTCCAGAAGCGGCCGCCGGAGTTCACCGGCGAGTAGCGCCGGGGGATTTTCCCCGGTCGCATGATGAGCTTGTACCATCAGTGCATGCACGGAATGCCCCGACATCATCGACGGCACCTGTTCGCAGCTCCGTAGGCGACGCTCTCGACGCGTCCCACCACCCACGAATGAACGGAGTACCGACATGACCGACCTGCAGAAACGCCTCCACGAGATCATCGCCCCCGTGATCGCCTTCGACAACGAGATCGAGATCACCGAGGGCAAGGGCAGTTGGGTGACGGGAGCCGACGGCAAGCAATACCTCGACTTCGCCTGCGGCATCGCAACGACGAACCTCGGACATCGGCCAGACGATGTCGTCGCCGCCGCCCAGGCGCAATTGAACAAGCTCTGGCACGCAGGCGGAGCGTTTCTGTACGAGCCCATCATCGAGGCCGCAGAGGCGATCGTCGGCATTGCGCCCGACAGCATCGAGAAGGCGTTCTTCATGAACTCGGGCGCCGAGGCGGTCGAGGCATCCGTGAAGCTCGCCCGCAAGGTGAGCGGGCGCCAGGGGATCATCACCTTCCGCGGTGCGTTCCATGGCCGAACGATGGGGTCGGTGACCTACACCACGTCGAAGGCGAAGTACCGACAGGGGTACCACCCGCTTCTGCCGTCGGTCTTCGTCACACCCTTCCCCCACCCCTTCGGTTGGGACATGACCCAGGAAGAGGCGAACGCATACGCGCTGCGCGAGCTCGAGATGAAGTTCCGCTACGAGGTGACGCCGCACGAGATCGCGGCGTTCCTGGTCGAGCCGATGCAAGGTGAGGGTGGGTATTACCCGGCAAGCCGCGAGTTCCTGCAGTCCCTCCGTGAGATCGCCGACGAGCATGGCATCCTCTTGATGATCGACGAGGTGCAGACCGGCTTCGGCCGCACCGGCGATTGGTTCACGAGTCAGGTCTACGACGTCGAGCCCGACGTGATGATCATGGGCAAGGCAATTGCCAACGGCCTTCCGCTGTCGGGCGTTGCATCATCGGCCGAGATCATGGATCAGTGGCGTCCTGGTTCGCACGGGACCACCTTCGGCGGTAACCCCGTGTCATGTGCGGCATCCGCTGCGACCGTTGCCGGCCTCCGGGACGTGGTCCCCACCGTGCCGGCGACATCCGAGTACGCGTTCTCCCGCTGGAACGAACTCAAGGACCGCCATCGCACCATCGGCGACGTGCGAGGTCTCGGACTGATGATCGGAATCGAGCTGGTCAGCGAGGGGAACACCCCCGATCCACATGCCTTCGAAGCGATCTCCGCTCATGCGATCGATCGCGGCATGTTCATCCTCAATTGCGGTCCCGACGGAAACGTGATCCGGTTCATCCCGCCCCTCAACGTGTCCCGGGAGGATCTGGATCTCGGGATCGACATCCTCGCCGAGGGCATCGCCGCGTACGAGAACCGCTGACTGCTCGAGACCGCCTGCGGGCGGACTCGCAGTCACCGACGCAGAGAAGCCCCGGCACTCGCCGGGGCTTCCGATCTTCACCGACGGAGTCGGCCTACTCCTCGCTGGTGAGAACGCCGCGCAGGCGCGGGTACCGCACCGGACGATGGGTGTGGCAGAACTCTGCCCGGTTGTATCGCGACAACTGCGTCGTGCACTCGGCGTGTGCGCAGGTCCGGTCCTCGTCGTAGGTCTTGGGACGACGAGAGCGGCCCTTGGGCCGCGATGCCTTGAGGATGTCAGACATGTATCTAGGTGCCTTTCTTCGTGCCTCGAAAAACGGCGCCGGCCTGGTCGAAGACACGCGGCAACGGCACCGGGAAGATCTCGGTTGCTGCGATTCTATTGGCCCTACCCCGAAGGTGCAAAACCATTCGAAGCTCCGCGGCCGCCAACGGCCGTCTTGTCGCGCTCGGAACTGCGGCTGACCACCACGGCGGCGAGGGCGGCAGCCATGGCGAGGAAGGCCAGCCAGTCTCCAAATCGGGCCCACAGCGTCGGGCCATCAGTGTTGAACCGCATGGTTCCGTAGAGCACCCGTTCTTCGAGCTGATCGGTGGTCTCACCGACGGTTCCGTCAGCGCCGATGAACGTGGACTTCCCGGTGATCGAGGCATACGCCGTGTCCAGTCCGATCGCCGCAGCGTTGACACGAACCATGCCGATCGCCTGATCCGTTGCGGGCGATCGACCATACGACGACGTGTTGGTGGTGACCACCATCATCTCCGCCCCAGCATTCGCCGTGGACCTGACCGAGCGTGCGAACGATCCCTCGAACGAGATGACCGAGCCCAACGCACCCTCGCTGGTCGGGAAGACGACCGCTTCGGTGCCTCGGATCATGTCTCGGGGGACCCGGTCGAGCTGAGGGACGAAGTCGAACAGGCCCCGAAGCGGGACGAACTCTCCGAAGGGAACCGGATGCCGCTTGAGGTACTCACCAACCTTGACGCCATCGGGCGAATACAGGATGTTCACGTTGAAGAAGTTGTCGTCTCCCTCGACCCGCGTGCCGGAGATGAGGATGTAGGCATCGAGGCGTCTCGCCTGCTCGATGATCGCCTGGAAGACCTCATCGTTGTTCTCGGGTTCGTACGGCGTGCCCGTCGAGTTCTCCGGCCAGATCACGAAGTCCACCGAACCGGCGGGGATGCCCTGCGTGAGCTCGAGATGTTGCTCGAAGATGCGCTGATTCTCGTTCTGGCACCGGGTCATCGGGCACGGTGAACCTCCCTGGACGATCGCCGACCTCCACACCTGCCCCGCCGGCGACGGAGCGAGGAAGAACCCGGCGATCGACAGCAGGATGATCACGCTGCCTGCATCGACGACCATCCGCCAGTCCTTGTGATGCTCGATCACCAGTGTCACCCCCGCCGCAAAGGCGACGACGAGCACCGTCCATCCCGCAGGTCCGATCCATTGCACGGAGCCGATAGGACCGGGGAGGCCCGCTGCGGGGTATCCGATATCGCCCCACGGAAAACCACCGAAGGGGAATCGGCCACGAATGAACTCCATGGCGACCCATCCCCCGACGGCGATCAGCCACCAGCGCCACGGCGTCCACAGACGGAAGACCCAGATCACCGCCACGTACAACGCGGTGAACGACCCCATGACGATGGAGAGAGGGAACCACGCAACGAATCCGAGCACCATCAACCAGTTGAGGAGCAGACCGAAGAACGCAGCCCCCCAGAAGAACCCGAGCGCAACGGCGTATGCGGCGCGTTCGACCATCCGTATGCCGATGAAGAGCGGCACCGGCGCGACGAAGGCGAGGGCTCCGAACCCGACAGGCGGGAACGCTGCCCACATCAGGACGGCGCTCGCTGCGACCAAGGCGAACGGGATCATGGGCAGAGAGGATAGGGAACGAGGTCGGTGTCGACCGTGAGACCTCCGATGCGGACGATCGGGAGCTGACTACTGTCGCCCCATGGACGACCTGCACCTTGCGATCGAAGCGGCACGAGCAGGTGGGGCGGTGGTATCCCGGTTCTTCGGATCGCCTCCCGACCCGGAGTACAAGGGGAAATTCGACCCGGTCACCGTGGTCGACCGCGCAGCCGAGGAGGCGATCATCAGCCTCATCCGAAAGGAGCGGCCCGACGACGCCATCCTGGCCGAGGAGGCGGGTGGCACGGTCTCGGACGGACGGCAGTGGATCATCGATCCCCTCGACGGGACCGTCAACTTCGTTCACTCGATCCCACACGTATCGGTGAGCATCGCCCTGTACGAGGGGCCCAGAGCTCTGGTCGGGGTTGTCCTCGATCCGCTCCGCGACGAGCTGTTCAGCGCTGCCGCCGACGAAGGTGCACGACTCAACGGTCACGTCATCTCGGTCTCCGCCGAGCATGACCTCGAACGCTCCGTGGTGGCCACGGGATTTCCCTACGACCACGATCAGCACGCGGACGATCTCGCCGTCGTGCTTCGCGAGATGCTCCGACGCGTCAACGGCATTCGGAGGCTCGGTTCGGCGGCTCTCGACCTCGCGTGGGTGGCGGCGGGCCGATACGAGGCGTACTGGGAGCTGGGCATCGCCCCGTGGGATGGTGCTGCGGGGATGATGCTCGTCCGCGAAGCAGGAGGTCGGGTGACCGATCCCTACGGCCGGGATTCCACGCCGCACAACGGCCTCGTGGTCGCCTCCAACGGCGTCGTCCACGACGAGTTCCGCGGCGTGGTCGAATCCTGGATGCCGATGCGCCTCGTCGATCCGTGAGGAAGCTCATCACGGCCGAGGCGGTGGTCACCGGGGCGGGCCACCGCGGCACGGCCGTGCTGGTCGACCGGGGAAAGATCCTTGCCGTCGGGCAGCGAGAGGACCTCGAGCAACCCGGCCTCGAGCACGTGGCGCATCGGGACGGATTCCTCTACCCGGGGTTTCGAGATGCGCACCTCCATGCGGTCCCCTACGCGTCGCTCCTGGCGGGCTGTTCGCTGAAGCGAGCGACATCCATCGACGATCTCGTTGCTCGGCTGGAGTCTCATGCCGAGCGGCTGCCACCCGGCAAGCCCGTCGTGGCCACTCGCATGGATGACGAGCACCTCGCAGAGCGCCGCCTCCCGACCCGATGGGACCTCGATCGTGCGGTGCCGGATCGCCCTGCCGTCATCTACCGGTATTGCGGCCACGTGGCCGTGGCGAACAGCGAGGCGCTGGCAGCGTCAGGCATCAACAGCACCACCCCGGACCCTGAGGGTGGCACCATCGACCGCGACGCCTCTGGACATCCGAATGGAATCCTGCGCGAGACGGCCGCCGGAATGATCGCTCCTGCGCTCGCCCGTGGCAGCGACCTCGACCCAGCGACGCTCATCGCCGGTCTCGAGCGTCTTGCGAGCCTCGGCATCACCTCGGTCGGCGCCATGATGGGATACGGCGAGCAACCATCGGAGAAGCTCGAGGCGGAGGTCGAGGTCTGGCGGGCCGCAGCTCCGGACCTTCCCATCAACGTCGCAGGCATCACGATCACCGACGATCCCGCTCTCTTGAGGCATGCTGCCGATCGACTCACCGGGGCAAGTCCCCGCCTCCGATGGCTCGGGGTCAAGCGGTTCGCCGACGGGAGCTTGGGTGGGCACACCGCCGCCATGAGCGCACCGTTCGCCGACGTCGAGACCGCAGGCACCTATCGGCTCACCGAAGCGGACGCCGCCGTGGCGAAGAACGCCCTCGAACTCGACGGCATGGTCTGCATCCACGCCATCGGTGATGGCGCCGTCGAAGGTGTCCTCGACCTGTTCTCCGAGCTGATTGCGACCGGCGCCGACCCGAAGCGGCTTCGCATGGAGCACGCATCGGTGATCCGGCCAGACCAGGTGCGCCGGTTTGCAGATCTCGGTGCAACCGCCTGCGTACAGCCCGCCTTCCTCGCCTCGGAGGCGGACTGGGTCGCAGATCGAGTCGGACCCGAGCGGGCACCGTGGCTGTATCCGTTTCGGTCCATGCTCGAGGCCGGAATCCCTCTGGCCGGATCGTCAGACTGCCCGGTCGAGCCTCCCCATCCCCTGTGGGGCATGGCCGCCGCTGTCGACCGATGCGGCATCTCGCCTTCGGAGGCACTCACGGCGCATCAGGCAGTCGACATGTTCACGACGGGCGCCGCAGCGGCCATCGACGAGCCAACCCCCCTCGACACCGGAACGTCGGCAGATCTGGTGGTGCTGGACCGGGATGTGTCCGAGGCGACGCCGGAGGAGATCCGCAACGCCACCGTTCTCGCCACCTACGTCGCAGGCGAGCCCGTGGCGTGGGACCCTTCCCCACCGGCATGGATCGATTGAGGCGTCGATCGCGGCGTTGGTCGATCGCGGCGTTGATCGATCGCGATGTTGATCGAACGAGACCGTCCATCGAGACCTGGAACAACGGAAGCGTGAATCAGCGGGAGGACTCGGCGTCGGATCAGGCAGGTCGCCCGGACCAACAGCCGGTGCAGTACGCGCCCCATTCGCCGTAGCGCGGGTCGTGGGTGAGCGCCTCGCCACAGGAGGTGCAACGGGACCGCACGAAGTCGTCGGCGACGCGCACGTGGGGGCCGTCCGAGGAAAGCAGTTCGGACACCAGGATCGCGTTGGATCGGCCATTCACCATCGCCGGAAGGTACCGCCGTACCCGGCCTAGATGCCGGCGCTCAGCCTTCTTGGCTCTCCGGGACCGGCCCCACGATGGCGTCGATCGATGCGATGACCTCTTCGATGGTTGCGTGGCGGCCCAGCTCCTTCTTGGAGAACACGAGCTGGTCGCCCACTTCGACCTCGAAGACGCCTCCACGGCCGGGGATCACCGTGACGGACTCGATGTAGTGCTCGAACTTGTCGAGGATTGCCTGAACCATGCTCACGGCACGGTCGGTATAGCCTCAAGCCGCGCAGTATTCGAGGGATAGCTTCTTCATGCGCAGCATGCTACCGATCCTCGGAGACCTCGCTCCGCACCACTGTCTTGATGGGCCTCATCGGGCTCGACGCTATCGACGCCTACGAACGCAGACGGGCGGACGTCGGGCAGGTCAGGCCGCCCTGAACACCATCCCGTAGTAGCTGTCGTACGGCTCCCTTCGCACGACATCCACTTCGCCGACGACGGCCATCCCGATCTCCGGCTCGTCGATTTCGAGTTGACCGAGCATCCGCATCCCGTTCTCGAGCTCCACGATGCCGATCCCGAGCGTGGCGACCTCGTATTGCGCGGGAAGGTTGTGGACTCGCGTCCAGGTGACGAGTGAGCCGGTCCTCGGAAGCGGCACGGTGTCGAACTCGAAGAAGTCGTTCTGCTTGCACTCCTTGCAGACCATGCGGAACGGGTAGTGGGACGCCCCACACCGCCGGCACACGTATGCGTAGATGTTGCGATCCATCACGACTCCCTCACGAAGGTGCAGCACACCACGTTGTTCCCGAATCCGCCGAAGTTGCAGGTGAACCCGACCCGAGCACCTTCCACCTGTCGGGTCCCGCCGTCACCACGCAGCTGCGTGACGATCTCCCAGGCTTGGGCAACACCGGTCGCTCCCACAGGGTGGCCTCGGCCCTTCAACCCGCCGCCCACGTTGATCGGGATGGTCCCCCCAAGGGCGGTCTCACCCTTCTCGAGCGCCAGGTGCCCCTCGCCCCTCGGGAAGAACCCGACCTCTTCGCTCTCGACGATCTCGAGGATGGTGAAGGCGTCATGGAGCTCTGCAACGTCAACGTCCTGTGGCGTGATGCCTGCCATGGCGAAGGCATCGTTCGCCGCCTTGCGCACGGCGAGCAGATCGGTGGGTTCGTCGCGCTCGAACACGGCGTGTGTGTCGGTGGCCTGCCCGATGCCGCTGATGCGGACGAGGGGACGGCCCAGCTCACGAGCCTTCTCCTCCGACACGAGCACGAGGGCTGCTCCGCCGTCGGAAACCGGGCATGCGTCGAAGAACCGCAGCGGTTCGGCCACGTAGGGGTTGTTCGTCATCGCCTCGGGCGAATCCAGGATTCCCTCGATGGTGATGGGTTGTTGCAGGTGCGCCCACTCATTTGCGAGCGCAGCGTTCTGGTTCTTCACCGACACCATCGCCAGATGCCGCTCGGTGACGCCGTATCGCTCCATGTACAACCGCGTGAACATGGCTGCGTGCGCCGGCAGCGTCACCCCGTAGATGTACTCAGCAAGGGGATGGGTGAGGGTCGCGACGAAGTCGGTGGCCTCGAGGTTGTTGACCTCGCGCATCCGTTCGGCGCCCGCGACGAGCACGACGTCGTCCATGCCGGAGGCCACCGCTTGGAATCCCGCCTTGATGGCTGCAGCTCCCGATGCCGGACCGTTCTCGATCGCAGCGGCACCGGCCGGCATGAGGCTCAGGCTGTCGACCACGGCGCTGGCGAGCGCAGTCTGGTGGTTCACTCGCGGCGAGCCCATGTTGGCCACGTAGACCTGGTCGACCTCGGTCACCCCGGCATCTCGAAGGGCCATCATCGATGCGTACGAAGCGATCTCGACCAGGGGATACTCGAGCCTCGTGAACGTGGTGATGCCGATTCCGGCCACATAGACGTCACGCATCGGCCGACCTCCCCTCCATCTCCCAACGTTGAGCCATGAGCGATGTCCCCGTCGGGTCGTACATCGATCGCGTCGCCGCAAGCGGATCCAACGGCGGTGTCGGCGGATCCGATGGCGGCAGGATCGCGTCCATTGCCTTGTCCAGCAGGTCCGCGGGCACGGGGCGACGGCCGACGACGAGCGTGGCGCGAGCAGCGTCGAACAGCTCCCGGGTGAGTGCCCACGATGGCACACCGCCGAGCTCGTGGGGAGTGTCGAAGCGCTTCTCGAGCCGATACTCGATCATCCAACGCCGGAACCCGATCGGCGATTCGGCGACGATGAGGACCTCATCGTGTCCGAGCGTGTCGATGTGGTACTCCATCTTGGCCGCAAACGCATGGGCACCGACACGCAGGCCCCGACGCAGCGCCAGCGTGTGGAGTGACATCCCGAGGTCCGGGGTGACCTGCCTACCGTTGACGATGGCCGCCAGCTCGCCGTCGATCTGGACGGCGAGCACGTACTGGTCCTGATAGCGGTGGCGATAGTGCGCCAGCAGCTCGGAGTAGACGCGGGCGGCCACCACGTCGTAGTAGTCGCGCTCGACATGGAGCAAGGGCTCCACGTGTCTCAGCAGGTCCGGGATCTCATCACGATCGACCTGCCTCACCACCGCCGCTTCGCCGCTGGCGAGCATCATGTACTTGGGCTCGTACGGCTTCATCGGGGTGTCGACCGGCCGCAGGATCTTCTCTAGGTCGACGGACATCGGGCTCCTTCTCCTTCGGTGGTCATCAGGTCGGCGACGCGGAAACTGCCTGCGCAACCTTCTCCTGGGTGATCGGCATGGACGTGATGCGGACGCCGAGCGCATCGAAGACGGCGTTGGCGATCGCCGGAGCGGCGCCGATCATCGTGTGTTCCCCCACGCCTCTGGCGCCGAACGGGCCATCCGGCTGGGGAACTTCGATGATGATGGGGATCATCTCGTCGGGGATGTCGAACGCCGTGGGGATCTTGTAGTCGGTGAAGTTCGGGTTCAGCAGCCGGCCGTCTTCGTCGAAGCGCATGTCCTCGTACAGCACGGTCGCCAGCCCCTGTACGAGACCGCCGGTGATCTGCCCTCTCACGAGGTCCGGGTTGATCGCCTTCCCGGCGTCGACGGCGAGCGCCGCCTTGCGCACGAAGATGCGTCCGGTGTGCGTGTCGATCTCGATCACCATGCCGCATGCGCCAACCGTGTAGTGCACGTTGGGATGGCCGCCCTGACCGGTCTCCGGATCGCTGTTCGCGTTGGTGAACTCGGGCATGAACTTCCCACTGGCGACGATCGGGCCGCCGCGCCACGTGCCGTCCTCGGTTTGGATCCCGTCGATCACGAAGTCCCGCAGGGGCTTGGCGAAGTCGGGGTCGGTGGTGCACTTCACCTGCTCGTCGGCCAGATACAACGTGTCGTCCTCGTAGCCGTACACCTGGTGGATGACGTCGAAGATCTTCTCGCGCGCCTCCACCGCGGCCCTCTCGACCGCCAGGCCCGAGCTCCAGGTGACATGCGACGCCACGGTCTGCCACTCGTACGGATTGCGGTCGGTGTCCGGCGTCTCCACGCGGACCTTCTCGACAGGGAGACCGAGCACCTCGGCGGCGATCTGCGCCATCACGGTGAGGTATCCCTGCCCGAGCTCCATGCCCGAGACGCTGACGTTGACGCTGCCATCCTCGTTGAACTTCAAGAACGATGCCGATGAGGCATTCGGCGGCATGGCGGGCGCCTTCCAGAACAGCGCGATGCCCTTTCCGATCACGGTGTTCGGATCGTCGGATTGCTCCTCCACGCCCCAGTCGATCGCCGACGCCGTCTCATCGATGGCGGGGAGCAGACCGGACGGATTCATGTGGGCGCCGTAGGACAGCTCGTCGCCCTCGACGATGGCGTTCTTCCGCCGGAAGTCGACCGGATCCATGCCGATCGCCGCGGCGACCCGATCCAGGTGCGATTCGAGACCGAAATGGAACTCCGAATAGCCAAATCCCCGATAGGGGCCGCCAGGCGGCAGGTTGGTGTACACGCACAACGAGTCGTTGCGGATGTTCGGCACCCGGTACGGCCCGGTGGCTGAGAGACCCGCTGCATTGACCACGTTGGCGCCGTACTCGACGTAGGCACCGGCGTCCCAATAGAGCGTGTGCTCGACGGCGGTGATGGTGCCGTCGTTCATCACGCCCACCTTGAGTTCGGCAACCACACCCTGGCGCTGGTAGGTGTTGTAGAACTCCTGCTCCCGGGTGAAGCGAAGCTTGACGGGATGCCCCTTCACCGCTGTCGCCATCGCCGCACCGATGACCTCCATGGTCACCCCTGCCTTGCCGCCGAAGCCACCGCCCACATAGGGGGTGATCACGCGCACGTCCTTGTGGCTGAAGCCCAGCGGAGCGAGCGCCTCGGCGAAGAGGTGGCGCTGGGTGTGCGGCGATTGCGATGCCGTCCACACGGTCAGCCGGCCTGCGTGATCGAGCTTGCCGACGGTGACGTGCGGCTCGATGGCGCAGTGGGCGTACCGCGGAACCCGGTAGGTGTCGGCCAGCACGTAGTCGGCTTCGGCGAAGGCGCGCTCGGTGTCGCCCTTGCGGATCTTGCGCCAGTGAGCGATGTTCGTGCCGGCCTTGGGGAAGAACCAGGGCACATGGCTGTATTCGCCGAGATCCGGATGGATCAGTGGAGCTCCGTCGGCCACTGCCTCCTTCGGGTCGAGGAGCGCCTCGAGGACCTCGTACTCGACCTCGACCAGCTTGGCGGCCTGCACTGCCTGGCGATGGGTCCTGGCGATGACGCCTGCGACCTGCTCACCGACGAAGCGGACATGGCCCTGGGCGAAGATGTACCGGTCCCCCATGTACATACCGAAGTTGTACGGGAAGTCCTGGCCGGTGACGACCTTGACGACACCGGGAGCGTCCTCGGCTTTCGAGGTGTCGATGGAGACGATGCGTGCGTAGGCGTGAGGGCTCTCGACGACCGCACCGTGGAGCAGGCCCGGACCGAAGTCGAGGTCGTCGACGAACTGGGCGGCGCCACTGATCTTGTCGATCCCATCGATGCGCACGGCGGACGTTCCCACGGCATTGAGCTCGCCGTTGCGTTCGGCCTCCGCCTCGAACGGGTGGGTGGTCGTCATGGCGTCACCTCGCCGGAGCGCTGTCCCACCGCCAGCACGGCATCGATGATGGGCTCGTATCCCGTGCAGCGGCACAGGTTCCCGGACAGGGCTTCCTGGACATCGTGGCGGTCCGGGTTCGGGTTCTCGTCGAGGAGCTCCGTGGCGGACAGCACGATGCCCGGGGCACAGAATCCACATTGGAAGGAGTTCAGGGTGATGAAGAGCTCCTGCAGGTCGCTCAGCCGGTCAGCACCGATTCCCTCGACCGTCGTGACTTCGTGGCCCTCGACCTCCACGGCCAAGACGAGACAGCTCCGCACGGTGCGTCTGTCGAGCAACACGGTGCATGAGCCGCAATCGCCCCGTTCGCAACCGATCTTCGGGCTCTTGACACCGATCTGCTCGCGAAGGACGTCGAGCAGGACATCTGCCGGCGCCACATCGAGATCCCACGACTCGCCGTTGACGGTGATCGTCACCTGCATCGTTCCTCCCTTCAGATCAGTCGAGTTCGATACTCGGGCCCGTCACCGTTCCTCCGCTGATCGGCTGCCACCAGCCCACGGGCGAGCATGACCTCGCACATGTGGGCCCGGTACTCCGCTGTCGCCCGCAAGTCGTTGATGGGACTGATCTCGCTCCGAACCATGGCCACTGCCTCGGCGATCACGTCTTCGGTGGGCGCTCTGCCCCGGATGGCGTCCTCGACTGCGTGGGCACGAACGGGGGTGGGCGCCACGGCACCGAAGGCGATCCGGTAGTCGTGGGCGTCGTCGACGACGATGGCGACCGCCGCCTGGGCGAGGTCCTCGCCTCCGTATCGCATGAGCTTGACGTAGCACCCCCCGTGTGTGGGCAGCTCCATGGTGAGGTGCGTGACGATCTCGTCCTCTCGCCTCGCCGTCTGTCGGAGGCCGACGAACCACGCTTCGATCGGCACCGAGCGGAACCCCTCGGGTCCCACGAGATGCACGTGCGCGTCGTAGGCCAACAGCACGGGACCGGCGTCGCACGAGGGCACAGCCGAGCAGATGTTGCCGACCACCGTCGCTCGATTGCGGATGCCGGGGGAAGCAACCGTCTCCGCCGCCTCGGACAGGAGCGGCGCATGCTCTGCGACGACGGACGACTCCATCAGGTCCGTGAATGTCACGAGGGATCCGACCGTCATCGTCCGGTCCGCAACAGCGAGGTCGCGAAGGCCGTCGATCGCCTTGATGTCGACAACGAGATCAGGGTGCACGGCATCGTCCCTCAGCCAAGCAACCAGGTCCGTCCCCCCAGCGAGCACCTGAGCGGAGCCGGAACAGTCCGCCAGGGCCCGGGTTGCCTCTTCGAGCGTGTTCGGCCTCACGTACTCGAAGTCGTGCGGGATCACCACGGTGCCCTCCTCTCAGACCACCCAACAGGGGACCACCCAACAGTACGTGACCGGCCACCCGACGGCGATGACATCCGGGTATCGGCCATGCCGCTACCGCACCGCCTCGGCGAGCGCCTCGATGCCATCGACGAACACCTCCATCGGCGCCTCGACCAGACCGGCACCGACCATGCCGGTGCCCGGGATCCGCCCGGCGATCCCCGTGTTGATCTGAGGCTGAATGCCCGTGCGTACCACGAGGCCGGCATCGATGCCGACAGGGGTGCCGCGGAACTCGAGCATCGGGATCTGATAGGCCGGGTGCTCGGCCAGCGTGATCTCGTACATCTGCAGGGTTCGCCGCACGGCACCCGTGGCGGTCCCGCCGACGAAGCCCACGATGGCTGGCGCAGCAGCCATGGCGAAACCCCCGAGGCCGACGGTCTCGGTGATGGTGGAATCACCGATGTCGGGGCTTGCGTCATCGGCGCTGAATCCTCCGAGATAAAGGCCTTCGACACGTGGTGCCGGCGCGGTGAACCAGCGGTTGCCGGTTCCCGAGAGGCGGATCCCGAACTCCGTGCCGTTGCGCGCCATGACGGTGACGAGGCTCGAGGCGTCGACACCGGAGGCGGCGTCGGAGCCGAGCTTGCCGGCCGCCATGACGAGATTCAGCATGAAGTGATCGTTGCCATCGATGAAGTCGAATACCGCCCTTCGCTGGTCCGAGGGGGAATCGACGCCGTCGATCAGCGCCGATCCGATCTGGCGCAGGAAGAGGGAGGTGACGGCGCGGTTCCGGTTGTGTCCGTCGTCGCCCATCTGCAACGCTTGGGCGATCAGGGATTGGAGATCCACCGGTCCGCGGGTGCGCAGGACCGCGCCGAGCACCGGTCCCAGCACCGAGTCCATCCAACGCAGACGATCGATGACCTCTGGGGCGAACGCGCCGTACCGCAGTACCTTGCCGAGCCCTTCGTTGAGGGTGGAGTACGCGACACCGTCGCCTGCATCGTCGTGGACGACCGCAACCGGCATCGATGGCGAGATGACCCCGGCCATCGGGCCGACCGCGCTGTGGTGATGGCATGGCGAGAGTTCGATGTCACCGCGCGCCGCCAACGTCTCGGCTTGCTCCGGGCTCTCGGCAAGACCCTCGTAGAGCATGGCACCGATCAGCGCGCCCCGGAGCGGGCCACTCGCGTCGGCCCACTCCACCGGCGGCCCGGCATGCAGGAACGTTCGCTCGGCCATATCCGGCAGACACTCGCCTGCGGTGCCGATATCGACGAGCATCGGGCGAACGCCGAGCATGCGATCCACCGCGAGGCGGTTCGCTGCGAATGTCTTCCCGGCTGCCGCAAGAGTGGGGAGCGACGCCGCCGAGCCCGACACCGGCGGTCTCCAGTCGACGCGATACACCGTGGCACCCTGTTCCTCGACAGCAGCTGCGAGCAGGTCGGCCCCGGCTGCCACCACCGTGGGTTCGGAGTCGAGCAAACGGTCGAGCGATGTCATCAGCGTTCCTCCATTCGCGCAGCGAGCCCGGCGGCGTGGCGAGCTGCTGCCGCGTTCGACACGTAGACAGCCGCTCCGGCGCTGTTGAGCGTCGCCGCCTGCCGTGCGAGCCCCTGGGGGTCACCCTTCGTCCCACACAGGGAGGCGATGACGGCGACGCCCGCATCGACGACCTGCTCGATCGCGGGCGCCAACTCGCCAGCCGGATCGGGATTGGCACCGTGCCCCAGCACCACATCCAGAAGAGCGATTCCCACGGTCTCGTCACGTGCGGCTTCCGCCAGACGATCGAGGCGCACCGTCTGGTCGATCATGGGATGGGCGCGGCCTCTGGTGTAGCGGTCGTCCCCGTAGTCGACGAAGACGTGTCCCGACGACCCTTCGCTCGTGCCCACGGTTGCGCCGAGGGCGCGTTCCACGACGAACCGGGCATCGTCGCGCAAGGTTCCGCCCGAGAACAGGCCGCGAATGGTGCCCGGTCGACGATCGGACCGGGACGCGGGCCACGCCGAATACGCTCGGGGCTCGCGGCCCAGCACTGCCAGAACCTCACCGGACCCGTCCTCGAGCGTCGTGTCGCCCATGAAGACGACGACCACCGGCGTGTCGCAGGCAGCTGCGGCGTCCCGCACCTCGGCGGCAACCGCCTCTGCCGGAGGTTTGGAGATCACCACGATCACGTCCGTTGCCGGATCCGCATCGAGGGCATGCATTGCTTGTTTCGTCGAACGTCCCCCGACCTCGCCGGAGAGATCCCGGCTCCCCGTGCCGATGGCATGACGGACACCGACACCGGCGTCGTCGAGGAGGCAGCACAACTGCTGGATGCCCGTGCCGGACGCACCAACCATGCTGACGGGGCCCGGCAGCACCGCATTCGCAAAGCCGAGGCCCACGCCGTTGATGATCGTCGTGCCACAGTCGGGCCCCATGACGAGCAACCCGCGTTGGGCAGCTCTCTTCTTGAGCGCCATCTCATGCTCGATGGAGACGTTGTCGCTGAAGACCATCACGTGCAGGCCGAGTTCCAAGGCCTCAGCGGCCTCTGCGTAGGCATGCTCGCCTGGCATCGAGATCAAGGCGACGTCGGCATCCCGAGCGGCATGACCGATGGTCCTGGGGTCCGGAGCGTCCCAGCCACCCTCGGGAGACGGGCGCGCTACGAGCGCCTGTGCCAGGACCTCGCGTGCGACCTCGAGCGCAGCCTCGTCCTCGGCTCGGATCGCAACCAGGAGATCGTCGGCGCCCCAGTCGTCCGCTTCGGCGGTGTCGAACCCCATGTCGGCCAGGAGATCGAGATTCAGCTCGGTTGCCATGGCGACCAGTGCGGCGTGAACGCCTGCGACGTCGCCGACGGCCCGGCTGGCCTGCATCAATCGCACGGAGTCGTGGTAGCGGCCCCGATGTATCTGGATGCTGCTGATCATCGGTGCACTCCTCCTGTGCGGCGGGAGACACGCTCGACGACGGTGCGGAGGCCGAGCACCATGCCTGCTGCCAACGCAGGCCCGGAGGAATGCCCGATGTCGGTCACCGAGCGGTGCGTCGCTTCCACATCGCCGCGTCCGCACACGGCGCGCAGGAACGCTCCCGCTGGTGCGGCGACTTCGCCGCGAACGGCATGCCCGAGCAGCGAGGCCGACAGTGAAGTCGTCCTACGCGAGGCGATCGCACTGAGCGGCGCTGCGATCGAACCGAGGAGCGGTGCGGCCTCCAGGTCGCCGGTGGCGGGGCCGACGATCCGCACCGATGCCAGCATGCCTGCCACGTAGTCGTCGGCTTCGGGTGTGAGGCCGCTGCCTCGTCCGAGGATGCGATCCGCCGCCGCCACGACCGCATCAGCTCGCCCGGCCTCGATGGCCGAGGCGACCTCACAGCCAGTGACGCCCTCGATGGAATCCGGGAGAGCCTCGATGCGCTCGGCGACCTCGGCGGCGGCTGGCGTACCCACGCTCGGCGATGGATCCCACCATCGGGTCACAGCGACCGGCATCCGGGCATCGAGCGTGCCCTGACCCACCGTCACCAACGAGCCTGGAGGCAGCAACACACCCACCTCGGTTCGCAACCTCGGCGGGATGATCTCGATGCCATTGGGAAGCCGGGGACCGCCCCTGTCGGTGATCACCATGACGCCGTCTGACGTCTCCACCCATGCCGTGTGGCCGGAGCCGCCGAGAACGCATCCCTCTCGCTTCGACCCGGTGATGATCGCACGGATCCCGAGGCTGGCGACAGCGCGGATCGCCGACCGTGGAGGCCGCATTGTTGTGCCGACCCCGGGCGCGGTCACGAAATCAGCCCAGATCGACGATCGCAGCGACGGGACCACCACCGGAGGGACCTTGATGCAGAGCCGCTACCGACACGAAGACGGCGGGATCGTCGACAGCCGCGGCGATGACGCCGCCGACAGCGCCCTTGATGTGGCGATGATGATGCACGTCCGAATCGTCGAGGGACACCTGCCTGCGTCCCCGCAAACGCGACGTGGGATCCGCTTCGCACTTCGCAAACACGTTGACCAGCTTCCCATCGAGGTCCTCTGCGCGTGCGCGCTCGGGGAGCTCGAGGCCTGCCGAACGAATTGCCCGGTACACACCCTCGAAGTCGAGAGCATCGTGCATGACATCGTGACCGATGCGGTACCTCCCCCCGGCTCCGCGCACGTTGCCCACGACGACCGTCTGAGCCCGGTCGAGTTCGACACCCGACGAACACGATGCCACCGACGAGTAGAGGCTCAGGTCGTGTCCGATCTGATCGGCGCCCGGCATGGGTATCTCGCCGAGCGCGACGGCGATACCCAACGCAGAGGTGCCGTTGGACACGTTCATCGATTCGAGCGGGTCCTCGGTGTACACGGTGTGGCCGCGAGCCTTGGCGTCGTTGATCGTCTCCATCACGAGCAGCGGCGTCTTCGTCTGGACGTAGTGCACGTCGGCAGGGTCGTCGATGCCTGCCTCGGCCATGGCACGCTGCACACCTCCGGCCACCTTTTCCACCATGGCGGGACGGCCGATGTCTTCGGGGAGGATCACATCGCTCATGGCGTAGCCGACGGCCAGACGGGGATCGTCACCAGCGGGCGCGACATCATCGACACGAGCGAAGACCGTGGCGTGTGGGCACAGGATGCCGTCGGTTCCCCCCGACCACACCATCGGGATCTCCGCGACCTCGGCCTCCGAGCGAGTTCCCCGCGCCATGAGGACCTCGCGGAACGCCTGATCGGCCAGGATCCGCGTGAAATCGTTGACACCGCCATTGCCTTCGGTCTTGCCCACCACGGCGATCACGCCATCGGCGTCGAAGACCCCTTCGTCGATCGCCTCGGACAAGCCCGAAGCGTCGCTCACACTCTCGAGCACGACCTTCCGTACCTCGATGGCCATCAACATCTCCCTTGCATCACTGGCCCCTGCACCGGATCCGAACCACCGAACCTCGCCAGTGAGCAACGGTGGCCACCTCCAAACCTACGCGAAGGCACCGGGATCGGAGGGCCTCGAGTCTCGAGATCGCAAGGGCTCGCGAAATGAGCATCGAGTCTCGCGCGCCGAGTTGACGCGTCGCCGCCCAATCGGGGACGCACCTCCAGGTGACACCGTCAGTCGAGCACGGCGCCGGACTCGGCGGAGCCGACCAACTTCGCATACTTCGCGAGGGCGCCCGTCGTGTACCGGGGCTCGACCGGAGCCAGATGGGCAAGCCGATCTTCCATGACATCGACATCCACCAGGACGTCCAACGTGCGGTTCGGGATGTCGACCCGGATGGTGTCCCCGTCCTCGACCAGCCCGATCGGGCCACCGTGGGCGGCCTCGGGGGCGACGTGACCGATGCACAAGCCCGTGGTCCCGCCGGAGAAGCGGCCATCGGTGATGAGCAGGACGTCCTTACCGAGTCCGGCACCCTTGATCGCGGCTGTGATGGCGAGCATCTCGCGCATGCCGGGGCCGCCCTTGGGGCCCTCGTAGCGGATCACGACGACATCGCCCGGGTGCAGGTCATGCCCCCAGAGCGCCTCGAGTGCGTGCTGCTCATCGTCGAAGACGCGCGCTCGCCCTTCGAATACGTCGAACTCGACGCCCGCAGTCTTGACGACGGCACCGCCAGGGGCCAGAGACCCGCGAAGGATCGCAATCCCGCCCTGGTCCGCCAGCGGATGATCGATCGATGCAACGACATCCTGATCGTGCGGTGTGCTCACGTCGGTCAGGTTCTCGGCCATCGTGCGGCCGGTCACCGTCGGCACGTCACCGTGGATCAATCCGGCGTTCAACAGCTCGCGCAACACCACCGGAACTCCGCCGATCCGATCCAGATCGACCATGTGGTACCGACCGAACGGCTTCATGTCTCCGATGTGAGGCGTCCGACGCGAGATGCGATCGAAGTCCTCGAGCGTGAGATCCACACCTGCTTCATGGGCGATCGCCAGCAGATGGAGGACGGCGTTGGTCGAGCCCCCCAACGCCATGACCACGGTGATCGCATTCTCGAACGCCTGCCGAGTCATGATGTCTCTCGGCCTGACACCTGACTCGAGCAGCCGGACCGCTGCAGCGCCCGAGGCACGCGCATAGTCGTCCAAACGGGCATCGACCGCCGGGACCGACGCCGATCCCGGGAGAGACATCCCGATCGCCTCGCCCACCGAGGCCATCGTGTTGGCCGTGAACATGCCTGCGCATGATCCAGCGCCTGGGCAGGCATTCTGCTCGAGCTCCAAGAGGCGATCGTCGCTGATGCGGCCCTCCGAATGGGCGCCGATGCCTTCGAACACATCGACGATGGAGATGTCGACGCCGTCGACCGTGCCAGGCAAGCTCGACCCCCCGTAGAGGAACACCGACGGGAGATTGTGACGCGCTGCTGCCATCAGCATCCCCGGGAGCGACTTGTCGCAGCCGGCGATCGACACCATCGCGTCAAACCGCTCGGCATGCATCACGAGCTCGACGGAATCAGCGATCGTCTCTCGCGAGACGAGCGACGCACGCATCCCCTCGTGTCCCATGGAGATGCCGTCCGACACGGCGATGGTTGCGAACTCGAGACCGACGGCCCCGGCCTCGCGGACGCCCACCTTGGCGAAGCCGGCGAGCTTGGGGCCGGTCACGTTGCACGGCGTGACTTCGTTTCCTGCCGACACGACGCCGACCTGGGGCTTGTCGAAGTCGTCCTCGCCGAGGCCGACGGCCCGCAGCATGGCGCGCGCCCCCGCCCGAGAGGGACCGATCGTGACGTCCTGGGAGTGGATCTTGTTGGCCATCTCACCAGCGTACCGGCTGGCCCGATCCAGGGGGATGGACCGAGGTGACTAGTGAGGGAGCGACCGTAGTCTGGCTCCCACGATGTCCCAGATCACCGAGACATTCCCGGAGATCCCACGCGTCGAACCCCCCGAGCAGCCGAAACGGCGTCGTTGGAGCTTCGCGCAGAGAGCCGTCATCTTCCTCCTGTCGATGATGGTCATCGCCGCGTTCGGCGTATACGGCTTCCTCCGATACACCGAGGGCAAGATCGACCGGATCGCCGCCAGTGACCTGACCTCGCTCGAGCCCGTTGCAGCAGGTGGTGGAGCGCCCGTGAACTTCCTCCTGGTCGGTGTCGATGATCGATCGACCTTGCCGGACGACTGGGACGACACCTTCGGCGAGTTCGCGGGCCGCCGCACCGACGTCATCATGATCGCCCACCTCGTGCCGGGGAGGAGCATCCAGATGGTCAGCGTCCCGCGCGACTGGAAGGCATCGATCCCCGGGCATGGCACCAATCGCATCAACGCCGCGTACGTCCTCGGAGGGCCCGATCTCCTCGTCCAGACCGTCCAATCCGAGACCGGCATCCCGATCAACCACTATGTCGAGATCGACTTCGCCGGTGTCGGTGCCATCGTCGACTCCCTCGGCGGGGTGACCCTCGACTTCACCTACCCGGGCAGGGACCTGAAGTCCGGATTCCAGATCGACGCCGGGCGGCACACCCTCGACGGGGAGCAGGCGGTCGCCTATTCACGATCCCGTAAGTACCAGGAGCTTCGCAACGGAGAGTGGGTCTCGTCACGAGGTGGTGACATCGCAAGGACGGGCCGCCAGCAGGAGATCCTCATGGCACTGTTCGCCCAGGTCACGTCTCCGTCCGCTGCGTTCAACCTCGCGAGCTTCCTCCCCACCTTTGCCGACCAGATCTCAGCTGACGAAGGGCTCACCCTCGGCCTCATGGCCGATCTTGGCAGGGACGCCCTGACCCTCGACTCCCGCTCGATCGATGCCAGGACGCTCCCGGTCGAGAACAGCAAGGGATCCGACGGACGGGCCTACGTCGTTCCGATCGACACCACGCAGTCCTTCATCGACGCCTTCATCGCAGGCGACCCCTTCCCCGGCTGACGCAGCCCACCTGCAACGGCCACCACGGCAGCGGCCTCGGCTTCAGCGGTTCGACAGGATCTCGTCCAGGGCCTGCGCGAGCAGATCGATCTCGCCCGTCGTGTTGTAGGCGTGCACCGAGACGCGGAGCATCTCGGAGATCTCGCGACGGTTCATGTCGATGGGTGCAGACGAGGCACCGGTCACCGAGACGTTGATGGCACGCCGACGCAGGGCGTTGCGGACCGAAGTGGCGTCCGCACCCTGCAACTCCACCGTCACGATGCCACCGGTCACGTCTCCGAGGTCGCGGACCGATGCCCCCGGAATCGATCCGAGCGTGCGTCGTGCGTGAGCTGCCAGCTCTCGAATCCGCTGCCAGATCGGGTCGATGCCGATGTCGAGTGCGTACCGGGCTGCGGAACCGAATCCGGCGATGGCGGCGTAGTTCTTCTCCCACGTCTCGAATCGGCGGCGATCTGAGCGAAGTTCGATGCTGTGAGGACCGACGTCGGCCGTCTCGAGTTCGACGAGCGGCGGACGAATGCGCTCCCGGATTTCGGGTGCGACGTAGAGAAAGCCGACACCTCTGGGCCCTCGGAGGTACTTGCGAGATGTCCCGGAGAGCAGGTCGCAACCGATCGCTCCCACATCGATCGGGATCTGGCCGACCGTCTGACACGCATCGAGGAGAAACGGGATGCCATGCTCTCCAGCCACCCGGCCGATCTCGGTGACGGGATTGACGAGGCCGCCGTTGGTCGGCATGTGGTTGACGGCGATCAACGCGACCCGTTCGTCGACCATCGCCTCGAGCGCTGCGACATCCAACGCCCCGGATGCGGTGTCAGGGACCACTTCGACTCGCACGCCCACCCGGTTGCGGACGTCGAGGAATGCTGCGAGGTTGGATGCGTACTCCGACGTCGTCGTGAGGATGCGATCTCCCGCAGACCACGGCATGCCGTAGAACGCCATGTCCCAAGCACGAGTCGCATTGTCCGACAGCGAAACCGTGGAGGAATCGGTGCCGATGAGCTCGGCCACGGCTTCGTACGCCCCGCTGATGCGATGCGCCATGGCATCACGGGTCTCGTAGCCGCCGTGGGCCGCCTCATGGTGGAGGTAGTCCACCACCGCATCGACGACCGGAGCCGGCATCAGCGCTGCGCCGGCGTTGTTCAGATGGGTGACCGTCTCGACTCCGGGGGTGTCGAGCCTCAGCCGGTCGACATCGATCACGGGGTGACCCGTCCTTCCATCCCGCCGGCGACCACCACCACCTGGCCGGTCTGATGTGAGCTGACCGTGTCCGATGCCAGCACCAGCACCTGGTGCGCGACCTCCTCAGGCGTTGCCAACTGCTTACGGGCCATGGTCGACGTTGCACGAGCGACGTGGTCGGGATCGAGCCCTTCGGCTGCGCGTCGAGGCGTCACGGTCCAACCGGGTGCGACCACGTTGACACGGACATCGTCCCCGATCCGAGCGGCCTCGTTCTTGAGGGAAAGCAGGAACCCCGACCCGATGGCCGCCTTCGCTGCGGCGTAGTCCGCGTGACCCGCCTCCCCGAAGAGGCCGGCAGTCGAGCCCGTGAAGACGAGCACGCCTCGGCCCGTCTGGGCCGCATGCGAGAGGAACGACCGAGCGGTCAGAAACGCCGTCGTGAGGTTCCGGTCGACGACCTCGCGCCACCGATCGAGCCCGAGCTCCCACACCGGGACGTCGTCTCGGGGATACCAGCCCGCGTTGGCGACACAGACATCGACGCCTCCCAACGCATCGATGGCTGATGCGAACAGTCGACCCACATCGGTCTCATCGGTCAGATCGGCGCCGATTGCGACCCCTCCGAGCTCCGCTGCGAGCACACCTGCCTCAGTGTCGGAGGAATGGAAGTGCACGACCACCTCGGCGCCTTCGGCAGCGAAACCGCGCGAGATCGCTGCTCCGATGCCTCCTGCGCCGCCGGTCACGAGCACCCGCTTGCCGTCGAGTCCAAGGTCCATATCCGGCGAGGCTAGGCGATGGCGCCGTGCATGCCGCTAGCGTCTCTGCGCCCATCACGAGGACCGCATGGAGCTCCCCGACACCGTCAAGGCCGCGCTCGACGAGCCGGTGTTCGTCCATTTGGCGACGGTCATGCCGGACGGATCACCCCAGGTCTCCGTCATCTGGGTCGGCAGAGACGGCGATCGGGTCCTCTTCTCGACCGCCGAGGGCCGAGTCAAGACCGAGAACATCCGTCGTGATCCCCGAGTGGCTCTCTCCTTCACGACAATCGGCGACGACTACGTCAACTACGTCCTTCGGGGTCGGGTGACGCGATTCGAGGCTGATGGATGGTGGCTGATCGACGATCTGGCCCGCAAATACACCGAGGCGGATTCCTATCAGTGGAAGCTCCCCGGCCAGGTCCGAGTGAACGGCGAGATCACCATCGACAAGGTGGGCGTGAATCACTGACCTGCTCATCCTCGCGGAGGATCTCATCGAGGTCGGGCGACGTGACGGAGCTCCGGATCGCTGAATCGCACCGCAACGTGTGCGAGATCATCGCTGCCGGCCTCGACACGCCTCACGCGTCGTCGTCGAGAATCGCCTCCCGCGCGCGCTGCGCCGCCGCCGCCTCGCGGCGGGCCTCCGCTTGGCGCTCGCGATCCTCCGCCCGCTCCGCGGCGGACGACTGCTCGTCGACGAAGTGCAGGTAGGCGTACAGGCGGGACTCCGGGAGAGAGCCGTCCTCGACGGCGGCGCGCACGGCACAGCCTGGCTCGCCCTTGTGCGCACAGTCCCGGAACCGACACTCGAGGGCCAGCTCCTCGACCTCGGCGAAGGTCGTCTCCACGCCCTCACCCTCGGCGAGCAGTCCCAGCGCTCGAACACCGGGGTTGTCGATGACCAAGCCACCACCGGGGAGACGATGCATCTCCCGGTGCGTCGTCGTGTGACGGCCCTTGGCGTCACGTTCCCGCACGTCGCCGACCCAGGCCACCTCGTCCTCCATGAGGGCGTTGACGAGTGAGGACTTGCCGGCGCCCGACTCGCCGAGGAAGGTCCCGGTTCGCCCGGCGAGGTGACCGACGACGTCGCCGAGTCCCCTGCCAGTCTCGATCGACGTCGGGATGACATCGACCGCCGGAATCCAGGAACCGACTCGATCGGCGATCGGTTGGACATCGTCGACCGTGTCCGCCTTGGTGAGGAGTGCCACCGGCGTGGCACCGATGTCACCGGCGAAGGAGGCGAAACGCATGACCTTGCGCTGTCGCAGCGGACGATCGACTCCGAAGAGGACGAAGACGATGTCGATGTTCGCCCCGATGGTCTGCGTGCCGAACTCGGCGTTGTCCCGTTCGAGAGCATTCGTGCGTGGGAGCTGGGCCGTGACGGTCTCGTTCGCTACGAGCACCCAGTCGCCCACTGCGAGGGACATCTTCTTCGGGAACGTGACCTGGCCGACGCCCTCGGGAACGGCAACGAGCACCTTCACCGCATCGTGCCGAACCACCCGTGCGGGGTCCCCAACGGCACCGGACGCGAGCCGCTTCTCCTCCCACTCTGCGTTCCAACCGAGTTCGTACAGCTTCGGGTCGATCACACCGCCGTGTCCGTGTCGCTGAGACGAGGGTACCGAAGGCTCATCCGAGGGCCCGGTCGAGGTCGGTGACGAGGTCATCGACGTGCTCGATGCCGACGCTGAGTCGAACGAGATCGTCCGGTACTTCGAGGTCGGTCCCCTCCACCGACAGGTGGGTCATCGCCGCCGGCAGCTCGATGAGGGATTCGACGCCGCCGAGACTCTCGGCCAGGAAGAACAACCGGGTCGACTCGACCACTCGCCGAGCCCGGTCGACGCCACCCTTCGGCCGAAACGACACCATGCCGCCGAAGCCGCGCATCTGCATCGCTGCGATCTCATGACCGGGATCCGTCGAGAGGCCGGGGTACCACACCTGCTCGACTCTGGGGTCATCGGCCAGCATGTTTGCGATCACCGTGGCGTTCTCGGTGTGGCGTTCCATCCGCACGCCGAGGGTCTTGATGCCACGCAGGACCAGGTAGCAGTCGAACGGGCCCGGTACGGGTCCTGCTGCGTTCTGCAGGAACCGGAGTCGTTCGAGGAGCTGGCCGTCGTTGGTCACGATGGCGCCGCCGACGGTGTCGGAGTGGCCTCCCAGGTACTTCGTCGACGAGTGCACCACCATGTCGGCGCCGCACACGAGCGGGTGTTGGAGGAACGGGGTGGCGAACGTGTTGTCGACGACGAGCCACGCACCTCCGCCGGCGGCGATGTCGGCGGCCGCCGAGAGATCGACGATGCGGAGCAGCGGATTCGTCGGGGTCTCCACCCACACGAGCTTCGTCTCGGGGCGCATCGCCGCAGCGAAGGCATCGAGGTCGGTCATGTCGACCGCCGTCCACCCGATGCCCTGCTCGCCGAGGACCTTGGCGATCAGCCGGAACGTCCCTCCGTAGGCGTCGTTCGGGAGGACGATGTGGTCTCCGGGGGTGAGGAGGTACCCGATGAGGGAGAGAGCGGCGAGTCCCGATGCTGTGGCGACGCATCCACCTTCGTCGTCGGGCATGACACCCTCGATGGCGGCGAGCTGGGTCTGGAGGGCCGTTCTGGTGGGGTTGTCCGTGCGGGAGTACTCGTAGCCAGTGTGGACGCCCGGCGAAGACTGCACGTAGGTCGACGTTGCGTAGATCGGCACCACGGCGGCCCCCGTCGTGGGCTCGGGATCCTGCCCGGCGTGGATCGCCCTCGTCTCCAATCGGTCTTCGCCGTTCATGTCACTCCGTTGCTGCGCTCGTTTCCCATTCTTGCGTACCTCCGTCCCACATACGGGACGGAGGTACGCAAGAAACGCTGTCGAGGTGAGAGCGCCCTCCAGACCTCGAGGCCGATCCGCTCATGCCGGTTCGGCGACGGCGATGAGGTGCTCGCCCGTGTCCCGCAGCCCCGGTTCGGTCGAGGCACGCACCTCGAGATCCGTCAGATTGCGCTCGGCAGCGAGGTTGCTCTCGATCTCGGGGATCCCCAAGAACTCGGGAACGAGGGGGTTGGCCGAGGCCATCTCGACGACCCGCCCTCGGGCTGCCTCGATGGCGCTGCGAAGACCCTCACTCGTGAAGAGGGTCATCGGTAGGTGCCAGTCGGGCATCGGCCTCGTGGGGACGGACCCGGCGCCGGCGAGCACCTCCTCGATCGGCAGGTGACGGTCGATCTCGGCGAGGGCGTCGGCCTCGTCGAGGGGACCGGCCAGCCGGAGTGAGCCGTAGAGGCCCATCACGCTCACGACCAGCCGCGCGCGCGTCACCCGGATGAGCTCGGAAAGCGCCCGCGGGTGCTGGTCGCGCACATATGAGACGGGCCCACCGAGACACAGGACCACGTCGAACGAATCATCGGGGTAGGCGGAGAGGTCCAGGACGTCACGAACGGCGAACTCGATCACGCCGTCGAGGAGCCCAGCGTCTGCAATCCGGCGCCTTGCCTCGTCCAGTTGCCCCTCGGACACATCGGTGACCACCAACCGGCAGCCCAGACGGAGTGCGTCGATGGCGAACCGCCCGGGACCCGACCCCACGTCGAGCACGAGCGGCTCGGCCGAACCGCACTCGTCGACTGCTCGCTCGATCGCTCGGAGGTGGATGGCGTGCTTGATCCGGCCCTGGATGCTCTCAGACAGGCGGGCCCACTCCACGGCCGGGTCACGGTTGAAGTATGCCGTCACTTGCTGCGGGTCGTAGCTCACACTGGCAAGCTAACGCTGGTGAGGTGGAGGGTGTCAGGTGTCGAAGCCGTTGGCCGCGAGCCAGTCGTCGTTGAAGATCTTCGACAGGTAGTTCCTGCCCGTGTCCGGGAGGATGACCACCACGAGCCGGTCGGGATCATCCTCCGCCACTCGGAGTGCCCCGACGACGGCCATGCCGCATGACCCACCCACGAGCAGGCCCTCTTCGTGCGCAAGCCGCCTGGTCATGGCGAAGGCCTCAGCGTCCGTGACCATCTCGTATCGGTCGACGAGCGTTGGATCGTAGGTAGCCGGCCAGAAGTCCTCTCCGACGCCCTCGATGAGGTACGTGGTGACGTCGTCCTCGGTCTCGGCGGTGTAGATCGACCCCTTCGGATCGACCCCGACGACCTCGATGTTGGGATTCATGCTCTTGAGATGGGATGCCGTTCCGCTGATCGTCCCGCCCGTTCCCACGCCGACGACGAGGACGTCGATCTCGCCATCGGTCTGGCGCCAGATCTCGGGGCCCGTGGAGGCGACGTGTGCTGCGGGGTTCGCAGGGTTGGAGTACTGATCCGGCCGGTAGTGGTTCGGCTGTTGGGAGAGCTCGTCCGCCACCGAGTAGTACGAGCGCGGGTCCTCCGGTTCGACGTCGGTGGGGCACAGGACCACTTCGGCCCCGTACGCCTTCAGCAGATCCTGTTTCTCCTGGGACTGCTTGTCCTGCATGACACAGATCAGCCGGTAGCCCTTGATGGCGGCGATCATGGCCAGCCCCACGCCGGTGTTTCCCGAGGTCGGCTCCACGATCGTGTCGCCCGGCTTCAGCCACCCGTGCTCCTCGGCACGCTCGATCATCCCGAGACCGATGCGGTCCTTGATCGAACCACCGGGATTCAGGTACTCGACCTTCGCAACGAGGTTGCCTGGCGGATGCAAACGGCCGAGCCGCACGAGCGGAGTGCCCCCGATGGCGTCGACGATCGTCTCGTGGATCTCCATGGCAACGAGGCTATACAACGTCACGCCGATGCGCCCCGGTTCGTGGTCCCACCGTTCGCGTCGGCGCGCGGCGGTAGTGTTCCCTGTCCATGTCCGACGTACTCATCCGCGCCCAGTCACTCGTGAAGAAGTTTGACGACTTCGTCGCCGTGGACTCGATCGATTTCGAGGTCTCGCAGGGCGAGTCGTTCGGATTCCTGGGTCCGAACGGTGCCGGGAAGACCTCCACCATGCGCATGATCGAGGCCGTTTCGCCGGTCACGAGCGGCAGCCTGTCCGTGCTCGGCCTCGATCCCGCAGACGAAGGGCCCAGGATCCGCTCGAGACTCGGCGTGGTGCCCCAGGAGAACAACCTCGACGAGGAGCTCACGGTCTACGACAACCTGATGATGTACGGGAGATACTTCGATCTCGACCGTGATGTCATCCGCGAGCGCATCGACGAGCTCCTCGACTTCGTCCAGCTGGAAGACAAGCGCGACAGCAAGGTCAGCGCCCTGTCCGGGGGCATGAAGCGGCGGGTGATCATCGCACGCGGGCTCATCAACGAGCCGGAGGTCTACATCCTCGATGAACCGACGACAGGCCTCGACCCGCAGGCTCGCCACGTCCTCTGGGACCGCCTGTACCGACTCAAGCAACGCGGCGTCACGCTCATCATCACGACCCACTACATGGACGAGGCCGAGCAACTCTGCGATCGCTTGGTGGTGATGGACAAGGGGAAGATCGTCGCCGAGGGGTCGCCTCGGTATCTGATCGAGACCTACACCCCGCGCGACGTCGTCGAGCTGCGTTTCCCGGTCGGCGTTCTCGAACAGGTTGCGAGCAGCATCGAGGATCTCGGCGATCGGACGGAGATCCTCGCGGACCGGGCGCTCGTGTACACCGACGATGCGGAGAAGACGGTCGCCATGGTGGCCGACCGCCACGAGCCCGAGACGGTGCTCGCCCGGCGGAGCACACTCGAAGACGTGTTCCTTCGCCTCACTGGCCGAAGCCTGGTGGAGTGATGGCGACACCGCTGGCCCTGCGTGTGTTCGAAGCCGAGGCGAGGGTCTACAAGCGCACCTGGCGCGGATCGGTCTTCTCCAGCTTCCTCAATCCCGTCCTCTACCTCCTCGCAATGGGCGTGGGTTTGGGGACGCTCGTCGACGCGAATCTCCCGCCCGAGCTCGAGGGCGTCTCGTATCTGAGCTTCCTGGCTCCGGGCCTGCTGGTCGCCACGGCGATGCAGACCGGTGCGGGGGAAGGCGCCTGGAAGGTCATGGGCGGGATCAAGTGGCTGCAGACGTGGAAAGCTCGGCTCGCCACACCGATCGGCACGAAGAGCCTGCTCGGTGGCCACCTCCTGTGGTCGGGCGCCCGGGTGCTCATGGTGTCGGTCATCTTCGCCATCGTGATCGCGATCTTCCGGGTGTCTCCGCTGTGGCAATCGTTGCTCGCAGTCTTTCCGGCCCTTCTCGTGGGCATGGCGATGGCGTCGTTGACGACCGCGTTCACTCTGCACACCCGCACGGAAGCCGCATTGCCGATGTACTTCCGATTCGTCGTCATTCCGATGTTCCTGTTCTCCGGTGTCTTCTTCCCGATCGAGCAGCTCCCGAACTGGTTGCAGCCGGTGGCGCTGGTCACACCGCTCTATCACGGTGTGGAGATGGCTCGGGCGATCGTCCTCGGTCTCGAACCGGCCGTTGCGCCCTGGGTGTCGATCCTGTACTTGACGGCGTTGACCGTCCTCGGTGCGGCGCTGTCGATCAGGCCGCTCCGGAGCGAGCTGAAGCCATGACCTCCTCCACGCTGACCACCCGAGTCGTTCCGCCGCTTCCACGCCGGTGGCGGGGTCGATACCTCGTCGAGCGCAACATGCGGGCCACCAAGTCGTTCTGGCCGGTGCTGCTGTCGGGATTCTTCGAGCCGATCTTCTATCTGTTCGCGATCGGAGTGGGCATCGGCCAGCTCGTCGGTGATGTCACCGTGGGCGGGGTCGAAGTGTCGTACACGGCCTTCGTCGCACCGGCGATGCTCGCTGCTTCGGCCATGAACGGCGCCGTGTTCGAGTCGACGAACATCTTCTTCAAGCTCAAGTACGGAAAGACATACGAGGGCGCCCTCGCCACGCCCGTGGAGCCCAACGACGTCGCCTCGGGTGAGATCGCATGGACGCTGGGCCGGGGGGCGGCATACTCGGCGGCGTTCCTCATCGTGATGGCCGTGATGGGCCTGATCGAGTCACCCTGGGGAATTCTGGCCTTCCCGGCCACCATCCTCGTCGGGTTTGCGTTCGGAGCGGTGGCCACGGCGGGCGTGACGTACATGCGGACGTGGCAGGACCTCGACCTCGTGACGCTGCTCACCCTCCCCCTGTTCCTCTTCTCCGCGACGTTCTACCCGCTCGACGTGTACCCGCCCGTCTTCCAGGTCCTCACGTGGTTCTCGCCCCTCTATCACAGCGTGGTGCTCATTCGAGGGCTGACGCTCGGGATCCTCGGGTGGGAGATGCTCATCTCGATCATCTACCTGCTCGCCATGGGCGCAATCGGGTCGTGGGTGACCTCCCGCCGGATCGGCGATCTCCTGAGGACGTGAGGCTCGCCTCCGGCGCAGCCCGAGTCGACATCTGCAGACGGGGGCGCCCGAACTCACAGGCCTAGGGTGCCCGGGTGGTACGCCACGCCGGGTTCGTTCGCAACATCATGATCGGGCGCGAGGGGATGCACCGCGCCGTGCTGCTCGAGATCGTCGGCCAATCCGGCGGGGCCCATCCGCGGTCGTACATCTCGACCGGCAACGTCACCTTCTCGGCCGAGCCGTACGACATCAGCCGCATCGTCGACCGCGTGGAACGAGCAATCACCGCAGTCCTGGGTCGCACGGAGCCGTTCTTCGTCCGGTCGGTGGCGCACCTCGAGGATCTCGTCGCAAGCGATCCGTTCTCCGGGTCACCCTTCCCCGATGCGGTCGAACATGTCGTTTCGTTCCTCCATGCGCCCATCGACCCCAAAGCACTGCACCTGCCCACGTACTCGCGTCGCGGCGACATCTGCCTGTTCTCGGCGACACGATGGGAGGTGTTCGGCGTCGCTCGCATGGTCGATGGCCGCACGAGCGGGCCGGGCGGCCTCGTGGAACGCACGCTCGATCAACGGGTCACGTCTCGGGCATGGGGGACGGTGGTCCGCGTGGCGACGGACCCAGACCCGCTGCCGACCTGACGGTCTCGAGCCCTACCCCACCGGGGGTGGGGTATACTGGGCAGGTGAAACCAGAACACAAGACCTCATCGCTCAACCGTCTCAAGACCGTGCGCGGGCACCTCGATGCCGTGATCCGCATGGTCGAAGAGGAGCAGTACTGCCCGGACATCATGAAGCAGGTGTCGGCGCTCGAGGGTTCGCTGGAGGGCGTCAACCGCGTGCTCCTGCAGAACCACATCGAGACCTGCGTGCTCGAGCATGTCGAGGCGGGTCGATCCGAACAGGTCGTCGACGAGCTCATGGAGACTTTGCGCTACACCCCGACGAAAGGAACACGATGACCACCGTCACCCTCTCGGTCCCGGACATCTCCTGTGGCCACTGCAAGACATCGATCGAAGGAGCGGTCGGGCCCATGGACGGAGTTACGTCGGCAGCCGTCACCATCGACGACCGGACCGTCGACATCACCTATGACGGCGACACCGTCGAACTGGAATCCATCATCGCTGCCATCGAGGACCAGGGCTACGACGTCGCTCGCTGACGTCGCCGCCGGGCAGGCCCGACCATCGTGACTGACACGATCCGCTTCGACGTCGAAGGCATGACGTGCGCCTCGTGCGCCGTGCGGATCGAGCGCGTGCTCGGCAAGCAGGACGGCGTCGAGTCGGCCATCGTCAACTTTGCCGGCCAGGAGGCGAGGGCGACGGTGAGCGACGATGCCGATGTCGATGCGCTCCGAGCGGCGGTGTCGCGAATCGGGTACGAGATCGTCGAGATCGGGCCTGACGATGATCGACGTTCGCTGAGCGAGCGATACGACGACGAGGCACGCTTCCAGCTGCGCAATGTCATCGGTGCGGGTGCCCTCAGCCTGGTCGTGATGGCGCTCGCCATGGTCGGCCCCTCCGAGCCGTGGAACCCGTGGGTGCAGTTCGTCCTCACGACCATCGTCGTGTTCGGCTTCGGCTGGCAGTTCCACCGGGCGGCATGGAAGCAGATCACGTCGCTGTCCCCCGCGATGGACACCCTCATATCGATCGGCACCGTCGCCGCGTGGGGATACTCGACGGTGGTCCTCCTCACCGACGGCGCCGAGGCGATCGTGGGCAGTGACCACTCCGCGGCCGGCGGATCGTTCGTCTTCTTCGAATCCGCCGCCATGATCATCACGTTGATCCTGCTCGGCCGCTACTTCGAAGCGCGGGCCAAGGGGAGGGCCTCGGATGCGATCGGCAAGCTCGGCGAACTCGGCGCAAAGCAAGCGCGGTTGAGCCGGAACGGGACCGAGGAGCTCGTCGATCCGCTCGAGCTCGCACCTGGCAACGTGGTGATCGTGCTCCCGGGTGAGAAGGTCCCTGCTGACGGAACCGTGCGATCCGGTTCATCCAGCATCGATGAGTCGATGCTCACGGGCGAGAGCAAGGCCGTCGACAAGGAGCCGGGGTCAGCGGCATACGCGGGCACCGTCAACCAGGACGGTCGTCTCGAGATCGAGGTCGAGCACGTGGGCCCGAACACCGCGCTCAGCCAGATCATGCGTCTCGTCGAGGATGCGCAGGCGTCGAAGGCTCCCGTCCAGAGGCTGGCAGATCGGGTATCCGGCGTGTTCGTCCCCGCCGTCGTGGTGATCGCCCTGGTGACGCTCGTGGCCTGGCTGGTAGCGACCGGTGATGCGGGGGAGGCGGTACGCAACGCGGTGGCCGTGCTCATCATCGCCTGCCCGTGCGCCCTCGGCCTGGCAACCCCTACGGCGATCATGGTGGGATCGGGGCGCGGCGCAGAGCTCGGCATCCTCTACAAGGACGCAGAGGTCTTCGAACGCGCACACGACGTCGACACCGTCGTCTTCGACAAGACGGGAACGCTGACACGGGGCGCCATGACGCTCGGCGCGTTCGCAACCGAGGAGGACGAGGAACGATTCCTGGCCTTCGCTGCAACCCTCGAGTCTGCATCGGAGCACCCGATCGCACGAGCGGTCGTGCTCGGCGCTGAGGAGCGCGGCATCGACCTCGCCACCGTCGACGGCGCTGAGGCCGTACGCGGGCGCGGCATCGTCGGCTCCGTCGATGAGACCCCGGGAGCGGCCGGCCGGCCTGCGTTGTTCGAGGAGTTGGGCTACGGCAACATCGACGCTTGGCGCTCGAAGTATGACGACGTCGCGGCCAGCGGCAACACGACGTTCATGGTCGGATGGGGCGGATCGGTCCGCGGCGTCGTGAGCGTCGCAGACTCCGTCCGCGAGTCCTCGAGGGGAGCCGTCGCCGACCTGCATGCGATGGATGTCGAGACGGTGATGCTCACGGGAGACACGAGCCAGAGCGCCGAGATCGTGAGCGCAACCGTCGGCATCGATCGGTTCGTGGCAGAGGTCATGCCAGCCGACAAGGTCGGGGTCGTGACTGATCTCCAAGGCTCAGGGTCCGTGGTGGCATTCGTCGGAGACGGCATCAACGATGCGCCTGCCCTCACGGCGGCTGATCTCGGTATGGCTGTCGGCTCGGGGACCGACGTGGCGATCGAGGCGGGCAACGTGGTGTTGATGACGGGCGATCCGGCAGCCTCGGTGTCGGCAATCGATCTCGCACGGCAGACGTTTCGGGTGATTCGCCAGAATCTCTTCTGGGCATTCGCATACAACACCGCAGCGATTCCCCTGGCGGCGCTCGGCTTCCTCAACCCGATGATCGCCGCTGCTGCGATGGCGTTCTCGTCGGTCAGCGTGGTCACCAACTCACTCAGGCTTCGTCGATACGAGCGCTGACGGACGTCCGCCACACACCGACCCGAGCCCGCCACGGCTCGTGGCGTTCACCGGGGCCACCGAGATCGCCGCCGGACCGCTCCCAAGAGCCGCCGTATCGGAACCGAATAGACTGCGCGTCATGCGAGGCGACATCATCCTGGTCGACGAGGAGCACCGACGCGCAGCCGGCCTGATCATCGACCATCTCATCGACGACATCACATCGACCGATCGTCGATTCACCATCACCGTCGCCGGTGAGTCGGGAAGCGGCAAGTCCGAGACGGGGCAGGCGCTCAAGGAGGCGCTCGAGGCACGCGGCGTCGGCGCGGTGGTCCTCCAGCAAGACGACTACTACGTCCTCCCCCCGAAGTTCAACGATGCGGCCCGGCGAGCCAACTTCGCATGGGTGGGGACCACCGAAGTCCGCCTCGACCTGCTCGACGCCCATCTGGAGCAAGCGCGGTCCGGTGCTTCTGCGATCGAGAAGCCGTTGGTCATCTACGAGGACAATCGCATCGAGGAGGAGACGGTGTCCCTCGACGGTGCAGATGTCGTCATCGCGGAGGGCGTGTACACCACGCTCTGTGACCACGTTGACCGCCGGGTGTTCATCGACCGCAACCGCCTCGAGACCCTGGAGCACCGGATGAAGCGGGGTCGGGAGGAGTTCGATCCGTTCATCGAAGACGTGCTCGTGGAGGAGCACGGGATCATCTCCCAACATCGCGACCGGGCCGATGTCATCATCACCAGGGACTACGACGTGGAGTTCGTGACCGGGTGAGCCCCGACCGCCATCTCGGCCTCGAGGGGTACGCGAGAGGCACCACCTCGTTTGCAGTCGGACTGATGCCCCAACATGCGCTTGCGCTGCCGCTGTGGGATGTGCTCGGCGTGCTCACGCAGCGATATGGCGACGCCGTCACGGTTGCACTGTCCGACGAAGCGGTGGACGTCGACCGACCCCTCGGTGAGCTTCCCGCGGTGGTCCGATCGCCACGTGCGGACGAGCCCGACTCGCGCTGGCTCCAGCGGTCCAACATGGTCGGCATCAACGTCCGCAACGTGCATGACTACGGCGGCGTCATCAAGTACGCGGTCACCCTCCCGAGCGTCTTCGACTCGATCCAGCTCCTCCCGATCTGGGAACCGGGCGTCGTGAAGAGCCTCTACGGGATCGCCAGCTGGAACCTCAACTACGAGTTCTTCTCCGACGAGCTGTACGAGTACGCGCCGAACCTCGACACGATCGAGCGACAGCTCAGGGCGGTATCGAACCTGCTCCACGTGATGGGGAAGACCGTCGGGATGGACGTCATACCCCACACCGACCGCTTCTCCGAACCTGCGCTGGCCAATCCCGACCTCTTCGAGTGGATGGAGGTCAGGGAGCGGCGGATCGTCGATCACAGCGACGGGATCGTGAGACGGGTCGAGGAGGCGATCTTCGTCTGGCTGTCGGAACGGGGACCTGCTGTGGGATCCGTCGTTCCCGCAAGTGCCGAAGCGCTCTTCGACCTCGGAGAGGATGCTCGCCTTCGCATGCTGTTCGGCCAACCAGACGACGTGTTCGGTCGCATCGATCGGCGCGTCGACCTGATCATGTATCTCAAGTGGTTCGGGCTCGAGCCAGTGCCCGCGACCATGGGCGTGCCGTTCCGCGGCATCGAGGTCGATCCGGACCCGGCACACACGGTCGTCGACGCTCACGGCATGGAGTGGCCCGACTTCGTCATCACCGAGCCACAGGCTCAGTCGAGAGTGTTCTCACCGCTGGCGAGGTTCAAGCTGTACGAGCGAGTCGACGACAACGAGCACTGGCAGATCGATTTCGCCACCCCCCGGCCGTTCGTGTGGGACTACGTGTGCCGGCACTACGCACGGACGCAGCACATCGGGAACTTCGACTTCATGCGAGGCGACATGTCCCACGTCCAGATGCGGCCCGAGGGCGTCCCGGACGTCGTCGACGACCACTACGACATCCTCGGTGCCGTGAAGGCGCACATCCAACGAGAGGCCGAGGCCCCGTGGTTCGCATACTTCGCCGAGACCTTCCTCCCGCCCCGCGATGTGTTCCAGTTCGGCGAGGAACTCGACCATCTGGAGGCATCACTCGCCGATGCCACGCTCGGCGATCTCCAGTCGACCGTGGTCGGAGACGCCGAGTTCCTTCGACGCTTCCGCCGGTACCTCGACGACCTGTCCACCCGTTCGACGGCTCCTGCGTTCACGGTGATGACCGCCGACAAGGACGACCCACGGTTCGACGTGTTCTATCGAGCGGGCAACGAGGTGCGGCTCTTCACGGCCTTGTTCGTTCCGGACATGCCGAGCTACACCGGACTCGGCTTCGAGGTGCGCGACGTCCACTGGGAACCAGTCGAGAACGAGCGGTACACCAAGCTGTTCGTCTTCCACGAGCAAGGTGACTCGAACATCTATCCCTCGAAGGCCCGCTTCAGCGACGAGTTCATCTGGGGCGAGAACACTGAGCTCTTCAACCGGCTCACTCGAATTCGCGTCTTCGCCGAGTCCATCGTCGGGGACATCGGCGATTCCACGACCCGATGGCTCATCCCGCCCGACGCGACCACGCTGCGGGGGACTGCGGCATGGACCCAGGAGCCGAACCCGGCCTATGTCTTCGTGGCGAACTTCGACCTCGAGCGACGTTCCGGCTACTTCGGCCTACCCGATCTCGCCCCGGACGTCGTGCTCGTTCCGATCTTCTCCACGATCGGCGAGCACCTCGGCGCCGATCGCATCCACCACAACGGCTTCTTCCACCGGATCGACGACATCGCCCCCGGCGAGGGAAGGGTGTACGCAGTTCGGGGCGACAGGTCTCTCGGCTGACGCTCGTGCGTTCCCGGCTCGGCCGATCCCGGCGGATCACGCCTCGGGCGAGACCCCGAGCTCATCGAGGAGGCCTCGGACCCGACGCTCGATGTCGTCGCGCACCGGCCTGATCTCCTCGGCCGGCTTTCCAGCGGGGTCCTCGAGCTCCCAATCGACGTACCGCACCCCCGGGAACACCGGGCAGGTGTCACCGCAGCCCATCGTGATGACGACGTCGACCGACGAAACCATGTCGTCCGTCCAGCGCTGCGGCTCCTGCGCCGTGATGTCGATACCGAGCTCGTCCATGACCGCCACGGCTGACGGATTGACCTGATCTGCGGGTTCGCTTCCAGCGGAGTACACCGCCAGGCCATCACCACCCAGGTACCGAGCAAAGCCCGCCGCCATCTGCGATCGCCCGGCATTGTGCACGCACAGGAACAGAACACTCGGCTTGTGGTCGGTCAAGGGGATGCCTCCTGTGACACGTCGGTCGCTCTTGCATGCTCTGGGAAGAAGAAGAACGCTGCCCAAGCAGCGACGATTCCCGCAGTGAGCTGTGCGATCACGAAGCCGAACGCGTTCGCCGGTGCGACGCCGGTGTACGTCTCGGTGAAGATGCGGGCGACCGTGACCGCTGGATTGGCAAAGCCCGTCGATGCGGTCGCGAGGACGATCGCCGTCACCCAGGCGCCGACCGCCGGGGCGACAGCTGCGATGTGGCCCGTTCTCACGAGCCCCAAGATGAGGAGCACCAGAACGAAGGTCGCGATGAATTCGGCGCCGACGAGACCTGCTCCTGACCGCGAGGTGTCGGAGACGGCGACCGCGTCGACGTCGAAGGTCAGATTGGCGGCCACGGTCCCGACGAGCGCGCCTGCGAGCTGCATCACGACGTACCCGGCTGCCGCTCCGATCGCTATGGCATCAGTCAGCCAGAACCCGACGGTGACCGAAGGGTTGAAGTGGGCCCCCGAGACCGGCCCCAAGAATGCGATCAGCGCAGCAAGGCCGGCACCGACGGCAACGGCATGGGCCAGCAGTGTCACGGTGCCGTCGCTGCTCATTCGCTCGGCGTTGATACCGCTCCCCACAATCACGAACAGCAGGAGCGCCGTGCCGAGGAACTCGGCGAGGAGACGCCGTGCCGGACTCACCTGATGGACCGACGAGCCGTCCCTACTCGTCGTCGAGTCCGTCCACGTAGTCCTTGGCGGTGTCTGCGCCCTTGTCGATGTGCTCGTCGTACTTCCCGCCGGTCTTGTCGCTGGCGACGTCAGCGGCCTTGTCGATCCCGCCCTTGACACTGTCCGACTGCTCGGCGGCGGCATCCTTGGCCTTGTCGAGCATGTCCTTTGCGTCATCCATGAAGCCCACGATGATCCCTCCCGATCGCTCTTCGTGCCGCAGCGAGTCTATGTGCTCGTCGACGCCACGGCATCTGCTTCCACGACGCGAAGATGCACGGTCAACGTCCCCACGATCGGAGCCGCAACAGCGGCATGCATGAGGATCAGCCACCCCGTGGTTGATGCCTGCTCTGCCGACGCGATCGGCGGATACAGCATCAGCAGGAAGCCGACCACCACGAGAGTCAGGAACACGACGAGCGGTGAACTGGTCTTCTTCGCGATCCATGCGAAGCCGGTTGCGATCAGGCAGGCCACGACCGTGGCGACGATGACGGCCCCAAACGGAAGCTCCGCGTACTCCTCGCTGCCCGGTTGGGAGGCAACCGACAGCGGATCTCCCGAAGCGGTGGCGATCAGATAGACCACAGCGGCGAACACGACCGCCAGGAGCGTGCCGATGCCTCCTGCGAACCAGAGGTTCGCGAAGCGATTGGTGGATTCCATGTGCCTCCTCCTCGTCGATGGCGATTCTGCCAGCTGCGGGCCCTCCCGACGACGAACGATGCATCCCGGCCGTTGCGGATCGACCATGACGAGCCGTGCACTCTCGCCACGTCGGACTCCGCTCGCCACGTCGGATCAGGCTGATTCGCCCGGTACCGTCCCCCGATGCCGAATCAACTCGCCGCATCGACCTCGCCGTATCTCCGTCAGCACGCTGACAATCCCGTGGACTGGCGCGAGTGGTCGGACGAAGCGCTGGCCGAGGCCGCCGAGCGCGATATACCGATCCTGCTGTCGGTCGGCTACGCCACGTGCCATTGGTGCCATGTGATGGCGCACGAGTCCTTCGAGGACGATGAGACCGCCGCCTTCATGAACACGCACTTCGTGGCCGTCAAGGTGGATCGGGAGGAGCGTCCGGACATCGATCGCATCTACATGGACGCCGTGACCGCCATGACCGGCCGCGGCGGATGGCCGATGACGGTGTTCCTGACTCCGGACGCTCGGCCGATCTACGCGGGCACCTACTACCCGAAGCAGCGCATGGGTGGGCATCCGTCGTTTCGTGAGGTGATGGCCGCGGTCGTCGACGCATGGGACGCGAACCGGGAGGGGATCCTCGCACAGGCTGACCAGATCACCGCTGCGATCACCCACGGACCGCCCACATCAGGGCGGGTGCCCGACCTCGACGACCTCGACCGCGCCGTGTTGGAAGTGGAGGCAGGCTTCGATCGCGTGAACGGCGGATTCGGGACCGCCCCGAAGTTCCCACAAGCACCGACCCTCGAGTTCCTCCTTCGTATGGCGGCTCTTCGGCCCGGAACGAGATCGGCTGAGCTGAGTCTCGAGATGGCGACCTCCATGCTCTCTGCGATGGCATCCGGGGGGATCTACGACCACCTCCTGGGAGGCTTCGCTCGCTACTCCGTCGACGCCCAGTGGCTGATCCCCCACTTCGAGAAGATGCTGTACGACAACGCCCAGCTCGCCAGGGTGTACGCCCGCGCCTGGCAACTCACCCGAATAGATCGATTCCGAGATGTCGCCATCGAGATCCTCGACTACCTCGACGGCACGATGGCGGACGAATCCGGCGGAATCCACTCTGCGGAGGATGCGGACAGTGAGGGCGTCGAGGGCAAATTCGCGGTGTGGACGTGGGATGAGCTCGCCTCCATCCTCTCGGACGACCTCGAGCTGGCTTCTGCGATCTACGGTGCCACGCCGGCGGGCAACTTCGAAGGTGCGAACAACCTGCACCGGTACCGGAGCCTCGACGACGTCGCCGACGATCTGGGCATGTCGGTCGGCGACGTCGTCGCCAGGAAGCGCGCAATCGACACCACGTTGCGGCGCGCTCGAACCGAACGCACGCCCCCGGGCCGGGATGACAAGATCGTCACCGCCTGGAACGGGCTCGCCATTCGAGCCTTCGTCGAAGGCGGCATGATCTTCGGTGAGAACCGCTATCTCGAACGAGCCCGATCGATCGCTTCGTTCCTCCTCGATGATGCGTCGCCGGACGGCCAGCTCGTACGGTCGTGGCGTGACGGGCCGGGTCACACCGCGTTCGCCGATGACCACGCTGCCGTGGCAGTCGGCTTGTACTCGCTCTATGCCGCAACGGGAGAGGAACGGTGGTTCGAGGCGGCCGAACATCACACCGGTGTGCTGAGGACGAAATTCGCAGATCCTTCGGGGGGCTTCTTCGCAACCCGGGAGGGCAGCGGGCTCATCACCAGGCCGAAGAACATCCAGGACAACCCCACGCCGTCGGACAACGCCCTCGCCATGGAGGCGCTTCTCACCCACGCCGCCTACACGGGCGACCTCGAGGCCGTTGGTCAAGCTGAAGCGACCATGGAGGCAGTGGCACCGGTGGCGCTCCACCATCCGAGCTTCGGCGGGTACTCGCTCGCCATCTGGCTCACCCATCTCATCGGCATCGAAGAAGTCGCGATCGTCGGCGACGAGGCGACCGAGCTCACCCACGTGGTGTGGTCCGAGTTCCGCCCGCACGTCGCCCTCGCCGTGGGTGCCGGAGCTGCGACGAGCGTTCCGTTGCTCGCCGAACGGCCAATCGGCGATCGGCCCGTCGCGTACGTGTGCAAGAACCAGGTGTGCGACCTGCCGACCGGATCAGCCTCCGAACTCGCATCGCAACTCGCGCTCAGGAGCTGATGGCGGCATGGCGAGGTCGCGAAATCCCATCTTCGGTCGAGCATGTCTACGCGTCGCCACGGGTACCCTCCCAGAATGGACGTGATCCGGCGACGTCGCCTTCCCAACCTCCGGAA
>JASJCF010000041.1 GCA_030066265.1 Acidimicrobiia bacterium
TCCTCAAGAGAGGCAGCCGCACCGGCGTCAAAAGGGAAGGCACGCGGCGCCGGTGCGGCTGAGGCTTGGCTACTCGGCTGCGGCCTCCTCCTGGCTCGCAAGGGCAGCCTGCGCTGCGGCGAGACGAGCAACCGGGACCCGCAACGGCGAGCAGCTCACGTAGTTCAGGCCCATGCGACTCACGAGAGCGATGGAGGCGGGGTCGCCGCCGTGTTCGCCGCAGATCCCGACCTTGATGTCGGGTCGTACCGCCTTGGCGTCGCTGACCGCCATGTCGACGAGCTTGCCAACACCACCCGCGTCGAGGGTGTCGAACGGGTTCGTCTCGAGGACCCCTCGCTGGAGATACTCCAGCAGGAAGTTCTTCTCGGCGTCGTCACGGGAGATCCCGAGCGTCATCTGCGTCAGGTCGTTCGTGCCGAACGAGAAGAACTCGGCGATCTCCGCGAGTTCGGTAGCCGTGAGCGCCGCCCGCGGCGTCTCGATCATGGTCCCGAACTTGTACTCGACGGGAACGCCGTGGTGTTCGACGTACTCGGCCGCCAACTCGTCAGCGAGATCCTTCATCGGCTGGAGCTCGGCGATGTTCCCGGTCAACGGGATCATGATCTCGGGCTTCGCCTCGACTCCCTCTGCTTGGACTTCGGCCACCGCCTGGAAGATCGCACGGATCTGCATGGCGGGCAGCTCGGGGAACACGATGGCCAACCGGACGCCGCGCAAACCGAGCATCGGGTTCGCCTCGTGGAGGGCCTCCACTCGTTGCAGCAACCGCTCTGCTTCCTCGATTTCCCGGAGGAGATCGTCCACCATCTCGAGGTCCTTCGCGCTGGTGAGCCTGATCTTGAGGTCGGTGACCTTCGTCGTCAGCTCACCGTGATCGGGAAGGAACTCGTGGAGAGGCGGATCGAGCAGCCGGATGACCACCGGCTTGCCGTCCATGGCACGGAAGAGGTCGGCGAAGTCCCCTCGCTGGAGCGGGAGGAGCTTGTCGAGGGCATCTCGACGGCTCACACGGTCCGTTGCCATGATCATGTCCTGGACCACGGGCAAACGCGCCGGGTCGAAGAACATGTGCTCGGTGCGGCAGAGGCCGATGCCGTTGGCGCCCAGCGTCACTGCGCGCTTGGCGTCATCGGGATAGTCCGCGTTCGCCCACACGTCGAGCTCCCTGGCTTCGTCGGCCCAGGCGAGCAAGCCCATGAGCCATGGGTCCTCGATGTCGGGGACCTTGGTGGCGATCTGCCCCGAGAAGACCTCACCGGTCGTGCCATCGATCGAGATCCATTCGCCCTGGTGCACGGTCTCACCGTTGACGACGAACTCCTTCGCGCTCATGTCGATCATGATCTCGGCGGCACCGACGACGGCTGGCTTGCCGAACTGGCGGGCGACGAGGGCGGCGTGGCTCGTGCGGCCGCCGCTGGACGTCAACACGCCTGCAGCGGGGAGCATGCCGTGCACATCGTCGGGCTTCGTCTCCGGTCGAACCAGGATCACCGGCTCCTGGCGCTCCTCCGCCCACTTCTCAGCGAGGTCGGCGTCGAGTGCCACGATGCCCACCGCAGCTCCCGGGGACACGTTGAGCCCCGTCGTGAGCAGCCGTCCATCGGACTTCGCCTCGTTCTTGGCCGCCGCATCGAACTGCGGATGGAGGAAGAACTCGATCTGCTCGGGCGTGACCCTCGTGAGGGCCTCCGTCTTGTTGATGATGCCGTCGCTCACGAGATCGACGGCGATCCGTACAGCCGCTTGCGCCGTGCGCTTGCCGTCGCGGGTCTGGAGCAGCCACAGCTTCCCGTGCTCGATGGTGAACTCGATGTCCTGCATGTCGCGATAGCGGCGCTCAAGGGCATCGGCGTAGTTCTTCAACTCGGCGTGCAGCGCAGGCATCTCCCGTGCGAGGTCGTCGATCGTGCTCGTCTGGCGCGTGCCGGCGACCACGTCTTCGCCCTGGGCGTTCATGAGGAAGTCGCCTTCGAGGCGCGGCTCGCCGGTCGTTGCGCTCCGTGACACGCAGACTCCCGTGGCGGAATCGGCTCCCATGTTGCCGAACACCATCGTCTGCACATTCACGGCGGTGCCGAGGTCGTGCGCGATCCCGGCTGCGTTGCGATACGCAAAGGCGCGCTTTCCGTTCCAAGACCGGAACACGGCCTCGACGGCCATGGTCAGCTGCTCGGTCGGATCGCTCGGGAACTCGCGGCCGGCGAATCGCTCCACCAGGCCCTTGAACCGCTGGACGATCAGCTCGAGATCCTCCGAGGTGAGGTCGCTGTCGGACACCACGCCCCGCTTCTGTCGAGCGTCGGCCAGCGCATCCTCGAACGGCTCCTCGCGAACGCCCATCACCACGGTGGCGAACATCTGAATGAGCCTGCGGTACGAGTCGAGGACGAAGTGGGTGTCGTCGAACACCTCGATCATCCCCTTGACGACTTCGTCGTTCATCCCGATGTTGAGAACGGTGTCCATCATGCCGGGCATGGAGAACTTGGCACCGGAGCGACAGGAGACCAGGAGGGGATTGGTCGGATCGCCAAAGGTCTTGCCGGTCATCTCCTCGATCTGCCGGAGCTCCGAGCTGACCTGATCATTCAGGCCATCGGGGAACTTCTCCCCGGCCTCGAGATATGCGTTGCAGGCTTCCGACGTGATCGTGAAGCCTGGGGGAACGGCGACGCCGAGCCGGGTCATGTCGCCGAGGTTCGCGCCCTTGCCGCCCAAGAGTCCTCGGACATCGTCCCATTCGCCTCCCACGGCCTCGGTTGCCTCATCGAGCTCGTGGAATCCATATACCCATCGTTGTGACATGTTGAACCTCAGGTCGCTTTCCGTGAGCGTGCACTTCCGGTGCCTAGTCTAATCCTTAGTTCATGACTTATGAATATGGGAATCGGGATTTCTCTGGTGAACGAGCCGTGAACGTCGATCGGGTTCACACATGCGAGCCGTACGCTCTCGCCTGTGACTGACGACGCACCGGTGGCACGAGTTCTCGTCGTGGACGACGAGCCGATGGTTCGCGAGGTCGTCTGTGCCTACCTCGACCGCGAGGGGTACGCCACGATCGAGGCTGAGGACGGGGAGACGGCCCTCGACCTGGTGACGAGTACCAGCCCCGATCTGATCGTCTTGGATGTGATGCTGCCCAAACTCGACGGGTACTCGTTGCTCGAGCGACTCCGACGGGATACCGACGTGCCGGTGATCCTGCTCACGGCGCGAGCAGAGGAAGTGGACCGGGTGCTCGGTCTCGAGCTCGGGGCGGACGACTATGTGGTGAAGCCCTTCTCCCCGCGGGAGCTGGTTGCTCGGATTCGATCCGTGCTGCGAAGGGCCCAGCCCACCGAGCAGATCGCGACCACCCTCGAATACGACCAGATCGTGATCGACGGTGCCTCTCGCCAGGTGGTCGTCCGCGGCCAGGCCGTGGACATGCCACCCATGGAATTCGACCTGCTCCATCAACTCGCAGCCTCCCCCAAGCGAGTCTTCTCACGAGCCGAGCTGCTCGAGAAGGTGTGGGGTTCGAGCTCGGACTGGCAGGACCCGTCGACCGTGACCGTCCACGTACGGCGACTTCGACAGAAGATCGAGGCCGATCCCGACGACCCACAGCTCCTCGTGACCGTGTGGGGCCGCGGGTACCGGTTCGAACCATGAGGATCGTGCTGGGCGCCGTAGCGGCGACCCTCATCGGGCTGGCGCTCTTCGAGCTCACGATGCAGCCGTCAGGATCCGAGCGCGCCGAGCTGGCACTCATCTTCGTGATCATGGCCACGATCACGGGCTTGGCGGCCGCCTTTCTGCCGATGGTGGCCGGCCGAAGCAAGCGGCTTATGGGCACGCTGCTCGCCGTGTCTCTCGTCTCGGTCGTCATCGCCGTCCTCGGGCTCGTGATCGCGGCGAGCAGGATGTTCTTCTCAGACCACGACCTGGCGCTGTTGCTCGTCGTGCTCGGATTCGGGCTCGTTGCCGCGCTCGGATTCGCCGTCTCGGCAAGCAACGCCCTCACTGCCGATCTGCGGAAGATGGCGCACACGGCCCATGAGGTGGCGGAGGGAGACTTCAGCGCCCGTACCCGCGTCGATCGCCGGGACGAGGTCGGCCAGCTGGCGCATGATCTCGACACGATGGCAGGACGGTTGGAGGATGCTGCGAGGGCGAAGTCGGTCGAGGAGGCGAGGCGACGGGAGTTCTTTGCGGCCGTCGGACATGATCTGCGCACACCGCTTGCTTCGATGCAAGCTGCCATCGAGGCGCTCCGCGACGGTGTGGCGCCGGATCCCGACCGGTACTTCGTGTCACTCGAACGCGATCTGGAGGCCTTGAACTCCCTGGTCGATGATCTCTTCCTGCTGTCGAGGATCGAGGCAGGGGACGTGCACGTCGAGTCCGTTCCGACGGATCTGACCGACCTCGCCGATGAGGCCATCGAGGTCCTGCGGCCTGTCGCCGAGCGCAGAGGCGTCTCGGTGGCTCTGGAGGCGCCTCGTCGTGTCGTTGTCGCAACAGGGCCCGAAGCGGTCGGCCGCGTGCTGCGGAACCTGCTCGACAATGCGATCCGGCACGCTCCCGAGGGAAGCACGGTGCTCGTCACGGTGACCGAAGCCGACGGAGCCGTGGTCACGGTGCGCGATGAAGGGGCGGGATTCGACGACGACTTCGTCGAGCGAGCGTTCGATTCGTTCAGCAGGTCCGACGCGGCGCGCACCCGAGCCACGGGTGGTGCCGGGCTCGGCTTGGCGATTGCCAAGGGCTTCGTCGACGCACTGGGTGGGGAGATATGGGCAGAGGCCGGTCCCGGTGGTGTGGTCGGCTTCCGGCTCGCCTGACGTCACACGCTCAGCAGCACAGCGGCCAGGAGCGCGAGCGCCACCCCGATCCATTGCAGTCGACTCGGCATCTCGGAGATGACCACGACCGCCGCCAGAACGGTGAAGGCGGGGTACAACGATGACAGGACCGATCCCGTTCCGAGGGGCCCGGACTGCAAGGCGAGCAGGATCGCGATGTTCGCGGCCATGTCGAACACTCCGGCCACCGCGATCACTCCGATTGCGTTCCGCGCGGGGACGCGCCCTACCCCGCTGGCAAAGGCGATCGTGAAGGCAACCGGGATGCTCACGGAACGTGCGAGCACGAGTGGCCACAGGCCGGCGTCGATCGACGTTCGGTCGAGAATCACGAAGAAGGCGGCGAACCACACAGCCGCCACGAAGGCCAGGCCGAGCACGGCTCCGTCGAGCTTCGTGGTCTCCCCGGATGACGAGACGAGCACCACCGCCACGACGGCGAGCATGATCCCGAACCATTGCCTCGTCGTGAGAATCTCACCGATCGCGAGCCCGACGATGACGGGGATCAACGCGACGAGTGCCCCGGTGAGCGGGGATACGACCGACATGGAACCTCGGGCCAGTGCTTGGTAGAGCGCTGCGATCCCGAGGAGCCCGATGATGCCCGCGATCGCCCCGTACACGAGGTCCGAGCGGTTCACGTCCGGGGCATCGACGACGACCAGGCCGAGGACCAGGATCGGTACCCCGAGGATTTGCGACCAGGCGACGACGGCCCACGTGGGCGTCGATCGAGATGCCAGGCCACCGGAGAAGTCGGCGAACCCATAGAACGCCGCAGACGCAAGGGCGAGGATCTGGCTCACGACCAAGCAGCGTAGAGGCCTCCCCCGGTGGCGGAGATGCCCGCAAAGCGGACAGGGGGTGCAGTGCAGCGAGGCCGTTCTCCCCCAGTGGGGGAGATGTCTGCGAAGCGGACAGAGGGGGCGGTGCGGTTCGCTTGAGGTTGTGGTCTTGATGTCAGCCGCGCGCCCCTCTCTGGCTGCCGCCATCTCTCCCCAAGGGAGAGAACGCGCAAGGAGGGGTTGATCGCCAGGATGCGCACCAAGGCCGTTCTCCCCCAGTGGGGGAGATGTCCGCGAAGCGGACAGAGGGGGCAGTGCGGTTCGCTTGAGATTGTGGTCTTGATGTCAGCCGCGCGCCCCTCTCTGGCTGGCGCCATCTCTCCCCAAGGGAGAGAACGCGCAAGGAGGGGATTCTTCTCAGCTCACAGCCCGTGCCTCACAGCTCATGGCTCACGGCTCATGGCTCAAGGCTCATGGCTCCTCAGCTCCTCAGCTCCTCAGCTCCTCAGCTCCTCAGCTCCTCAACTCGGATTGCACACTCGCCGCGATGTGACAGCATGGCCCGATGAACACGAGGACGCGCTCGCTGGTGGTGCTGATCACGGGATTCGTCCTGCTCGGCATGCCGGGATCGGCGTTGAGCGTCGCATGGCCCGAGATGGCGGACGACTTCGGAAGGACGCTCGGCGACCTTGGCATCCTCGTGCTCGTGGTGGGAATTGCCTACGCCGCAGCGAGCTTCTCCATCGGCCGGCTCTCCGCACTGGTGTCGGCAGGGAGCCTGCTCGTCGTTGCGGCCCTCGCCGGAGCCGTCAGCCTCACGGCCTACGCGCTCACCGACACCTGGATGGTGTTGGTCCTGGCGTCGATTCCCCTGGGCCTCTCCGGTGGCTTGATCGACTCCGTCGGCAACGGCTTCGTCGCAGTGAACGCGGGGCCGCGAGCGATGGGGTTCATCCATGCTGCGTTCGGTCTCGGCGCCATGGTCGCCCCACTCCTGATAACGGCACTCGCAGCGGTCGGCCTCTCCTGGCGGGTCGGGTTCGCCGGCCTGGCAGCAGCCGAGGTTGCGATTGCGGTTGCGTACCTGTCCGTAGCGGCTTCGATCCGGCTTCCCATGGAGGGTGAGCGAAGGCAGCCGGTCCGCGAAGGGTCACGATCACTGCTCGGTCTGTCGGTGTGGGTGTTCTTCATCTACGCCGGCGTCGAGGGGAGCACCGGATTCTGGGCCTACACGTTGCTGACCGAGGGTCAGGGGGTCAGCGCCACCCTTGCAGGCGTAGCGGTTGCAGCGCACTGGGGAGCGCTTTTCGCGTCGCGGCTGCTGTTGGGCTTCGCAGGGGACCGGGTCGAGCCCAATCTGACCGTTGGCGTCTCGAGCATCGGCATCGTGATCGGTCTTGCGCTCCTGTGGTGGAACCCGTCGGTGATCGTGTCGATCGCCGGCCTCCTCGTTGCAGGCTTTGCGAGCGGGCCGATCTTCCCCCTCGAGGTGTTGCTCACGCCGGGACGCTTCGGGACGGAGTTCACGGCACATGCCGTCGGCTACCAACTCAGCGCGGCCACTGCCTCGATCGCCGTGACACCGGCAGTCATCGGCATCCTCGTCAATCAGCGCGGGCCCCTCGTCATCGGAGCGGCACTGACGGTGCTGGCGGTCGTGATGGCGATCAGCGTGGAGGCCTTGCGGCTCGTGAGTGCGCGCGAGGGCGCACCTGCTTCCGAGCCGGTGACATGACCACCGTCGCGCCGGCCATCGGTTCCCCGCGCGCTCCACTGCCTTCGTGAGTACCGAGGAGATCTTGCTGGTCGCCGTTGCGACCGTGCTCATCGGCACGGCGGACTTCTTCGGTGGTCTCGGCTCACGTGCTGCTCCCCCCATCACGGTTGCGGCCTGGTCGCAGGCTCTCGGTGTTCCGGTGATCGCGCTCATCGCCGTGTTCGTGGGCGGCGAGTTGATCGCTCGGGATCTCGGCCTGGGCGTGGTCGCAGGCCTCGGCTCGGCTCTCGGCGTGGTGGCGCTGTATCGGGGATTCGCCTTCTCGTCTGTCGGCATCGTGGCTCCCGTGTCGGCGACTACGGCCGCAGCGGTGCCGGTCCTTGCCGGCCTGATACAGGGCGAGCGTCCGACGCCGCTCGTCATGGCCGGAATCGCAGCCGCCCTCGTGGCGATCTTCCTGGTCGGCTTCGTCCCCGGTGCGCGTCTGCAGACATCCGCCCTCGCTCACGGGGTTGCGTCCGGCGTGGGGTTTGCCGTGATGGTGATCGCCTATGCGGGGACATCGCCGGATTCCGGGCTCTGGAGTGCGGTATCGGGACGCTCCACTGCGGCGATCGCCGCAGGCATCGCGATGATTCTCACGGGCGCATCGTGGACATTGGCGAGGCCCGCGCGAGTGCCGACCCTGCTGTCGGGTCTCCTGGCTGCAACCGGCATGGGTGCCTTCGTCACCGTCTCCCAGACCGCCGACCTGGTGGTCCTCGGGGTGGCGCTGGGTCTCTTCCCCGTGGTGACCGTCCTCCTGGCCGCCGTGGTGCTGCGAGAGCGGCTCACCTGGACCCAATGGCTCGGAGTCGCCATGGCAGCCCTCGCCGTGGCCCTCATCAACGCCGGCGGGTGACGCCCTACGTGCCTTCTCCCCCTGTGGGGGAGATGTCCGCGAAGCGGACAGAGGGGGCAATGCGGTTCGCTTCGCTCGAAGTCTTGAGGAACTGCTGACGGATTGGCTCTTGGGCGAGTCTGGCGTGCCCAGTCAACGACTCTCCTCCGGCTCCGTCGGGGGAGATGGCGGCAGCCAACGGATTCGCGTAAGCGAATACGCGGGGCCCGCTGATGGCGTTCAGGCGGTTGACGGTGCCTGACGTGTTGGGCTTGCCCCCTCTGCCCGGTCGGTCGTTCCTCCCTCCGGGCATCTCCCCCGGCGGAGCCGGGGGAGAGTGAAGAGGAGCGAGCTTCGCTCGCACAGTCGGCTCCTCGGCTCCTCGGCTCCTCAGCTCATGGCTCCTTGGCTCCTTGGCTCCTCGGCTCCTCGGCTCCTCGGCTCCTCGGCTCCTCAGCTCATGGCTCCTTGGCTCCTTGGCTCCTCGGCTCCTCGGCTCCTCGGCTCCTCGGCTCATGGCAAGTGCCCCCTTCCATAGTCGCCTGCTGTCCTCGATGCGTCCCAGGTCCATCTCGTGCTCGCTAGCTTCCCGCTATGGCTCGCGCCGACACGGTCCAACGGACCTATTACGCCCTGACGCTCTCAGCGACGTTGGCGAACTCGATGATCTGGGGCGTCAACACGCTGTTCCTGCTGGATGCCGGGTTGTCGAATGCGCAGGCGTTCACGGCGAATGCCTTCTTCACCCTCGGCATGGTCATCTTCGAGATCCCAACGGGTGTGGTGGCCGATGTCCGAGGTCGGAAGCTCTCGTATCTCCTCGGAGCGACGACGTTGGTGATCACGACCTTCCTGTACCTGATGATGTGGCAGATCGGCGCGCCTTTCTGGGCGTGGTGCGTGGTGTCGGCACTCATCGGTTTGGGCTTCACCTTCTTCTCCGGTGCGACCGAGGCCTGGCTCGTCGATGCGCTCGACTTCTGCGGCTACACCGGGACGCTCGAGCGCGTGTTCGCACGGGGCCAGATCTTCACCGGTGTCGGCATGCTCACTGGCGCCGTCGGAGGCGGGGTGATCGCTCAGTTCACGAATCTCGGCGTGCCGTACGTGGTCCGGATCCTGCTGCTGCTCGTGACGATCGGTATCGCCGCAGTGATGATGCAAGATTGGGGGTTCACCCCCCGTCGAGGGGCGAATGCGTTCGAGGACGTGCGGAATGTGCTCGAGGATTCGATCGACAGCGGGCTCAGGAACCCACCCGTCCGTTGGTTGATGCTCGCTGCACCGTTCACCGCCGGTGTCGGGATCTACGCCTTCTATGCGATGCAGCCCTATCTCCTCGAGCTCTACGGCGACGAGACCGCATATGCCGTTGCCGGCATCGCAGCGGCGTTGTTCGCCGGCGCTCAGATCCTCGGTGGGCTGCTGGTTCCCGTCGTGCAGCGGATCTTCCGCTACCGGACGCAGGCCCTGATCGTGTCGACCGTGGTCAGCAGCATCGTGTTGGTGCTCATCGGGCTCAGTTCGGAGTTCTGGGTCGTCGTCGGGCTGCTCGTCGTGTGGTCGTTGACAGGCGCAGCGGCGATGCCGATGCGACAGGCCTTCGTGAACGGCGTCGTGCCAGGGGAGCAGCGCGCCACCGTGCTCTCGTTCGACTCCCTGATGGGCTCGGTGGGCGGTGTGGTCACACAGCCGGCCCTCGGTCGTGTTGCCGATGTGTGGAGCTACTCGGCGTCCTATGTCGTGGCGGGCGGCATCCAGGCGTTGGCGTTGCCGTTCGTCATCCTCGCCCGGCGCGAGCACGCACCGTCGGATCCGATCGAACTGCAGCCCGCTGAGGAGTCGTGATCAGTTTCGTCGGACGACGAAGCTGCTCTCGAATCCGACAGCGTCGAATGCGAAGCGCATGTCGTCGTCGGCGTTCGGTCCCGCCACGGTCAGCTTGAGCGTCAGCGTGCGTCCCGCCGGAACCGTGTAGCTGATCGTTCCGAAGTCGAAGTCTGCGTTCTCCCATTGCCCGTCCACGGTGGTCCACGGGTTGCGATCGACGAAGTCGCGCTCGATCTCGGTGCAGTCGGTTCCATCGACCGTCGAGACAGGACAATCGAGGACGAAGATCCGTATCCGCCCGTGAACCCCTGCTTGGAGGGAGGCCATGCCGGCCCACAAGTCGGCGGTTGCGTCACCATCGAGCACGAGATCGCCGGTGAGCGGCGCGGATGACCACAACTGGAACTTGGCCGGATCGGTCTCGGAGAGCTGCACGGGCGGACCATTCGGGACCTGGACGATGAACAGTCCAGGCGATCCGTCGCGATCCGTGTCGTAGTTCGGGAGGCTGGAGTTGGTCGCCGTGCCGTTCGTCGACAGAGGGAGCACCGGTGTTGAGGTCTGGTTCCCCGACCCGCCTGCCTGCAGGAAGAACTCGAGATCGGCCGTGGTCGGAGTCACGGTGACGGTCGCAGTGTCCGAGCCGCCGTTCCCGTCGGTCACCGTGTAGGTGAACGTGTCGGGCGAGGCCCACGGGTCGGGAGGCGTGAAGATGCACGTCGCCGAGCAGCTCACGATGCCGCCGCCCGAAGACGAGGCGTCGAACGACGCTATCGAGAGGGGACCTCCGTCGATGTCGGTGTCGTTGGCGAGCACATCGATCGCGACGTCGGTGCGGGGATCGCCGGTTGCGGAATCGGCACGAGCAACCGGGGGATCGTTCACCGGCGTGACGGTGACATCGACGGTCGCACCGGAGCACCGACCGCCTGCATCACAGACGACGTAGTCGAAGCTGTCGGTGCCGCTCGCATCAGCGTTCGGGGTGTACTCGACGAGGCCGGAGCTCGCCACGGCCACGCCGATGGACGGCGCGCCGTCGATGGCCAGGGTCGATGGATCGAGATCGCCGTCGCGATCGGAGTCGTTGGCGAGGACGTCGATGTCGATCGGGACATCCTCGTCGGTGGTCACCGAGTCGTCGACGGTCGTCGGGAACCACGGTGCGAGGGTCGTCGTGGTCGTCGACGTCGGCACGGTCGTGGTGGTTGTCGTCGTCGTGGTCGACGTCGGAGTCGTGGTGTTCGTCGTCGGGGCGGGTGATGCCGGGTTCGGGGCCTGGGTGGTGGTCGGGGCGAGCGTTGTCGTCGTGGTGGTCGTCGACGACGTCGTGGTCGTGGTGGGCGCAGAGGCCGTCTCGGCCGGGCTGCCACCTCCGCCGGCCCCGTTGGCCTCCGCTGCGACCACGATCGGCGGCTCTGCGGCCGTGGCGTCACCCGGTCCCGGGATCACACCGGCGACCAGGGTCACGGCGAGCGCACCTGATGTGACGGCCACCGCCGTTGCGGTGTCCCCCAACCGGCGAATGCCCCCGATGAATGGGATCTGGCCGAGGAATGCGAGGGGGCCCGCGATCCTGCGGAGACTTCCCATCGACAGAGACAGGAAGGCGCGCACGATCGTCGGGTCGAACTGCGATCCGGCACCCTCGGCGAGCTCGCGCCGGGCAACCGTCGTCGAGAGGGCCGGCTGGTAGGTCCGATGCGCGGTCATGGCGTCGTAGGCGTCTCCGACGGCCACGATGCGAGCGCCGTAGGCGATGTCTTCGCCGGCGATGCCCTGCGGGTAACCCGTGCCGTCGTAGCGCTCGTGGTGGTGGAGAATCGTCGCTGCCCATGGTCCGAGGAAGCCGTGGATGGGCCGTGTGAGCTCGTATCCATCCCGGGGATGATGCGTGAGATGCGACCAGTCCTCCTCGGTGAGCTGGTGGTCGGCGTTGAGTACCTCGGCGGGCACGCCGAGCTTCCCCACATCGTGCAGCAGCGCTGCCCACCTCAGCCGGTCGCGGTCTGTCTCTGCCACGCCCAATTCCTCGGCGAGGAGATCGGTATAGGCCCTGGTCCGCTCGGCGTGGCCTCGCGTCTTGCGATCGTGACTTCCGAGCGAGGCGACCAGGGCGAGGACGAACTCGGCTGCCTTGGTCGGGTCGTCATCGACGCCGGCGGCGCGTGCCTGGGTGACCTCGGCCTGCATTCGCTTGGAGGAATAGGAACGCAGCGCGACCGAGAAGCGTGACGGTGCCTTGTCGGGGAACACCAACGACATGCGCAACAGCGCCGCAAGAGGGAGCAGTTTGCGGGCGAACCGGTCGACCAGCCACATCGCAACGAACGAGCCGCCGAGGACCAGCACCCACCACCCGATGGTTTGCCAGAAGCCGCTTGGCTCGGGAAGGAGGCTGGCGATGATCGTGGCAACTCCGATCGCCACCACCACGGGCACGATGAAGACGACGGCACGGATGATCCATGCCTGGATCCTGCGGTCGTGCCACCGCTCGTTCCTGCTCACCGTGCCAACTCCCTCGATTCGGGCGCGGTCGATCGTTTCCGCTTCGTCCCTCTTGGTATCGGTCGGTTCCGGCGGCCTCCTGAGCAACGCGTGCGGCGCCGCAGTCCCTCGGGCGTCCCCTCGCCGAAGGCTCGTTCGGCCAACTACTCTGGCCCACGGAGAGTGAGGGGCATGGACGCAAACCACGACAAGCAGCCAGGGGACGACGGGCGAGATCCGGTGGTGATCCACGATCCGGAGGCTGCGGCGTCCGATCTCGCGAACGTGTCGAGCGAGACGCGAGAGATCGATATCAGCGGCGACGGCAGCCCGGACGGATTCCGATCGGTGACGACGGAGATCCACGAGCACGATCTCGACGGTGATGGCGAGCCCGACGTGTACGAGACGGTCACGGTCGAGCAGACGTCCATCGACGTCGACGGTGATGGTGTCCCCGATGTGATCACGACGGTCGAGACGTCAGAGATCGAGATGGATCTCACCGGAGACGGCGACATCGATTCGTTCGAGCTCACCGAGGTCCGAACCGTGGCCCACGACATCGACGGTGACGGAATGCCGAACGTGACCAGGACCGAAGTCGTGACGGCGTCGGGAATCGACCCTGAGGACGGCAACTTCAAGGACGTCGAAGCTTCAGGTGTTCGCCTCTATGGGCTCGACACGACCGGCGACGGTGTCATCGATGATCTGGTGGCCGAGGAACTCGAGGTGGAGGTCGTCGAAGACGACGCAGCCGGCGACGACTAGCTGAACTAGCAGGCTGCTCGAACCGTCGGGTACGGGTTGACGTACGTACCCCCGACGATCATGCCGAGGTGAAGGTGGGCGACGCTCGCGTTCCCGCTGGTCCCATTGAACCCGATGTGCTGGCCACGGCTGACGCGTTGTCCGTTCCTCAGACCAGGCGCGTACCCGGAGAGGTGGGCGTAGTAGTACGTGATGCCATCATCGCCGTTCACGTAGACCTGGATGCCTCCGAGGTAGTGGGAGTTGAGTCGCACCGATCCTGACGCCATCGAGTAGAGCGGACCGTTGTAGCGGCCGATCAGGTCGGTGCCCTTGTGTGTCCTGCCGCCCGAGCGGGGGTAGCCCCAGGAATCGATGAACGACGAGCCAGGGAACGGGCACGCCGAGTCGCGGGTTGCTGCCGGCACGCCCGCTGCCGGGCCCGACTTGCGCGCTGCGCGGATCGCAGCGAGTCGCTTCTGCTCCGCCTGGTACTTGGCGAGCGCGGCCGCGTGCTTCTGCTCGGCTTCGGCATACAGTCGCTCGGCACGTGCCTGGATCTCGGCGAGCTGCTCGACCGCGTATGCCTGTTCCGCCTCGAGCTGCGCGACCTCGGCCTCTTTGACGTCGAGTTCGTCCGTCAGCCGATCCATCTGCCGGCTCACCGCTGCGAGCTGATCGAGTTGGCTCAGGTCGCGGGTTGCGGCAGCGTCGTACAGCGCCTGGGACGTGATGAGCTGCTGGATCGACTCGGCCGTGAATGCCGCAGTCACCATGTTCCGGCCACCTGTGGTGTACGCCTCGACGACCAACGATCGGGCTCGCTCCTCGAGTGACGACACGTTGTCGCCGTACTCCTGGATTGCGCCTTCGAGTCGTTCGATTCGCCATCGGACGTTGTAGAGCTTGCCCGTGACGACCTCGAGATCTTCGATGCCCTGCTCGAGTTCGGCGTCGGCCTCACGCAGCGCCTCGAGCGCACGCTCCTCCTCGGCCTTTGCGTTGTCGACGTTCTGTCGCGACTGCGCTCCGGCGGGGATGGGGGCGAGCGCGAGCAACGCGAGCAGGAGCAGCGGGATGAGCAAACGGGGGATTCGCAGGTGCGGCATGCGTTCGACGCAGAGTAGTGGTCGAGGACCGGTACGAACCACCCGCGGGCGGGGTCAGCGGACGGCGAACGAGAGCTTGACGGTCGCCTCGTAGCGGGCGATCCGCCCGTCGACGATCGTTCCGGTCTGCCTCACGACTTCGATCTGGGTGATGCCGTTGATGCTCTCGGCAGCCTTTGCGACGGCGCTGCTCACCGCATCGTCGAAACTCGTGGTCGATACGCCCATGATCTCGATGATCTTGATGGCGTTCCCGTCGAGTTGCTCTGCCATGGGTTCCTCTCGGCGATGCCGGAATGCTAGGCGCAACGCCGCCCGACGTCAGGACGCGTCAGGATGCCAGATGTCGGGAAGATTCGGTGTCGGGTGCTCAGCGTGACCGCCTCGTGACCAGGTACGCTCAGTGCCCGTGAACGAGGACGTGTCCTTCGCCCCCAGGACTCGGGCGGTGCCCCGCGTGTCGGGTGGCATCCTGGCCCTCACCTATCCGACGGTGTTGATCATCGTGGCCCTGAGCGCAGGGTTTCGCCGGGGTGGCGACATGACCGACTTCGCAGCGACCATGGCCGCCACGGTGTTGTTCCTCATTGCGGCCCCGACGGCGTGGGTTCTCTCGTTCTCCTTCATCGACGTGACGCGATTCACGGTCCTCGTGTTCGGCATCGTCACATCGGCGCCGTTCTGGTACGTCCTCGGCGTTGCGATCGCTCGGCGGTCGATGGACTGGCTGACCTGGATCCGGCGCTACGCCGTGGTGTGTGTGTCGTGGACGGCGGCCAACCTCTTGATCATCGGGGTCATAGCGACGCTTGCGGGCTGATCGGCCGCCCGATGGTCACGCCGGCGCATCGAGCCGGGAGACGGCGTCGATGATCTGGTCCGCCGTTGCCCGGTATGCAGTCCGATCTCGCCCGTAGGGGTCGGCGATGTCTCGGGGATGGTCGAGCAGCCGGATCCGCCCAGGGTCGAGATCCGGGAAGACCTGCCTCGCCGCGACGAGATGCTCGAGTTCCATGCCGAACACGTAGTCCGGCTGCTCGGATCGATGAAGCGGCGTCGCCCGGTGCGCGCTGAGGTCGAGTCCGTGTTCCCCGGCGACCTCACGCATCAGGGCTGTTGCAGGTTGACCGGCGACCGCAATGGAACCGGCACTGGACACGGTGATGTCTCCGCCGGTGAAACGGTGCCGGGCGGCCTCCTCTGCGAAGGGTGAGCGGCAGATGTTGCCCGAGCACACCATCAGGATGTGCGTCACGTGTCGGCGCGGTACTTCCCGGCAGCCTCGACGAATGCCTCGAACAAGCTGCGGGACGGTCCGTGGTCCTTGATGCCGAGAAACTCGGGGTGCCATTGCACGGCGATGAGCGGCCACGAGGTTTCGACGTGTTCGATGGCCTCGACCGTGCCGTCGGGTGCCGAGCCGACGACCCGCAGCCCCTCACCGAGTTCCTCGACCGCCTGGTGATGGATCGAGTTGATCTGGTGCAGGCCCGGTCCGATGATCGACGCGATCCAACACCCGTCTTCGATGAGGGTGTCCGAATGCGGCTCGTACGCTCCTTCGCCGGTGATGTCGTGTCCATGGGCACCCCGGTGCGACGGGAGATCCTGAACCAGGGAGCCTCCGAGCGCCACGTTCACGACCTGGAGCCCGCGGCAGATCGCCATGGTGGGGAGTCTGCGCTGATGTGCTCTGCGCACCAGCTCGAGCTCGAACTCATCTCGCTCGTCGTCGACCCCTCGGACTGCGTCGTGGGGATCGGCCTCGTACTGGCGCGGGTTGACGTCACCACCCCCGGTCAGGACGAGCCCGTCGATGCGGTCGAGCGCATGGTCGATGAGGTCATCCTCCACGGGAACGAGGACGATCGGTATGCCGCCGGCGTTCCTGACCGAATCGCTGTACGTATGCGTCGTCAGATACGCGCGCACCGTGGTCCCTGCGGACGGGACAGCTTGCGGTCGACCGGTGATGCCGATGATCGGGGGCATGGGCTGGGAGTGTAGAAAGATGGCTGGCCGCACGTCGACGGGCGTCACGTCGGGAATCCGCCTATCCTCTCGGCGTCTGTGCGTTGCTGCATCGCCCGCACGGGCAGCACAGACCCCTGTCTTTGAGGTTCACCTGTATGGGATCGCTGATCAAGAAGCGTCGCAAGAAGATGAGCAAGCACAAGTACCGGAAGCGCCTGAAGGCCAACCGGCACAAGCGCAAGCGCTGATCCACCGAATGCCTCCCACCCCGGGAGGCATTCTCACGTCGGGCGTGCCCTCCAGGGCTTCGCGTCTGGCGCTACACCAATGCAACGGCCGCTCCGAAGATGCCGATGCTCGCTGCCAGGATTGCGAGCTGGAGGATGCCCCGGACGGCGGCACTCGTCCGGCGTGCGGTGAGCTGGTGGACGAATGCCAGGATGATCGCAAGGGCGATGAGGCTTCCCTTCAGCAGGAATCGGCTCCACGGGAGCCCCCACTCGGTGTACATCCACGTTCCGGCGATGATGGCGACGCCCATCGCGGTCCACGAGACCACGCCGAAGGCGCGAGCCGCAGCTTGGAGCACGGCGCGGTCGTCGGTGGCACGACGAATCGCCGTGACGAGGAAGGCCAACACGATCAATCCGCCGGTCCAGACGGCTGCAGCGAGGAGATGGACCCACTTGACCAGTTCGAAGGTCGTCACGTGGGTGAGTCGCCCTCCAGGTAGCGGACGATCTCGTCGACGAGGGCGTCGGTCCGGTCAGGATCGAGCCGTTGCGAGTGCGGCTCGTCGCCTGAGTCCGGAGCGGGCGTCACGATCGGGCCGAGCAGCGGCTCATCGTACGCCTCGATCTCCTCGAGGTACTCCTCGAGTTCGGCCCCCGAGTTCTCGATGGCTTCGTCGACTCGCTGCGTGTACTCGGCGTCGACGGCGATGAGCTCTGATGTGTCGATGTGCAGATTGGTGATGTCAGCGATCTTCTCGACCAAGGTGAGCACCGCCTTCGGGAAGGGGTTTCCGGCGAGGTACGGCGGTGTCGGCGCCCACATGCTGACCGAGCGGATGCCGGCCTCCCGGCATGCCCCCTGGACCACACCGACGATCCCCGTCGGTCCGTGATACGACGACGACTGGAGGCCGGACCGAACCACGCTCACGGGATCCGAGCCCACTCCCGACAGCACGACGGGGTCGCGATGACCGACCGCACCGACATAGGCGCCCGCCAGGATGGCTTCCTCCACGCCGACTTCGCTCAGCACCTCGACGACGCTTCTCGAGAAGGTCTTCCACCGGTAGTTCGGTTCCTGCCCCGTGACGATGAGCAGATCCCGACGATCCTGCGGGCGAAGGGCGGCAGTGAAGGTCACGCCTGGCCAGCTCAACGATCGCGTGACGCCATCTCTGATGTCGATCACCGGGCGGTGTTGCTGGAAGTCGTAGAACGGATCGGGCTCGATCTCGGCGAAGCGCTCCGACTCGGTGTGGGCATCGAGGATGAATTCCGCAGCCGTCGAGGCCACGTCGCATGCATCGTTCCATCCACCGAACGCGATGATGGCGATCGGATTCCGGAGGTTGGGAAGGCGACGTCGCCGGATCACGTCCATTCTGGGAGGGTACCCGTGGCGACGCGTAGACATGCTCGACCGAAGATGGGATTTCGCGACCTCGCCATACCGCCATCAGCTCCTGAGCGCGAGTTGCGATGCGAGTTCGGAGGCTGATCCGGTTGGCAGGTCGCACACCTGGTTCCTGCACACGTACGCGGTGGGTCGATCGCCGATTGGCCGATCGGCGAGCAACGGAACGCTCGTCGCAGCTCCGGCGCCCACGGCGAGGGCAACGTGCGGACGGAACTCGGACCACACCACGTCGGTGAGCTCGGTCGGCTCGTCGCCGACGATCGCGACTTCTTCGATGCCGATGAGATGGGTGAGCCAGATGGCGAGCGAGTACCCGCCGAAGCTCGGATGGTGGAGCGCCACCGGTGCCACTGCCTCCATGGTC
>JASJCF010000006.1 GCA_030066265.1 Acidimicrobiia bacterium
GAACGCCGACGCCTCCGAACGGCCTGTGGTGGCGAACAGGTAGATGAGCATCGGGGCGGCCGAGATGAGGAGGAGTACAGCCGTCCGTCGCACGGGAAGGGCCTGGCGGATCGACACCGACAGGAGGGCGAGAAACGGCGTCACGACCGCTCCACGAGGTACCGGAACACCGATTCGAGCGATTCATCCTCGGGCGTGAACGACGTGAGCCGGCCCCCGAATGCCGCGGCTTCGGAGGGCACGATGCGTCCCAGTTCGACGATGTCGGTGGTCCGAACGATGAGTGCGTGAGGCTCGGACTCGATGCTGAGGACGCAGTCGGACGGGAAGAGTGCGGCACCGAGATCTCGAGGCCGATCGGTACCGATGCGCACGACGTAGGGCTTGTCGTTCATGGCGGCCCTGATGGCCTCCACCGAACCTGCTGCCGCGAGCCGGCCGTCGACGATGGCGATCACCCGCGACGACACGCGCTCGACCTCCTCGAGGACGTGGGATGACACGATCACCGTCCTCCCAGAGGAACCGAGCGATTGGAAGACGTCGATGAGATGGGCACGTTGCACGGGATCCGTGCCGTTGAGCGGCTCGTCGAGGATCAGGACATCCGGTTCGGACACGAGCGCCGCAGCGACCTTGATCCGTTGCCGCATCCCCTTCGAGTAGCCGCCGATGGCCCGATCCGCAGCATGAGCCATGTCGACAGCGTCGATGGCGCCCTGGACGTTGGTCGTGGACGTGTCTGCGTCGGCGAGTTGCGCTGCATACCTGACGAACCGTCGTCCGGTCATGTCCGGATAGACGGCGTCTTCATCGGGCACGAGGGTCATCGAGCGATACGCATCGGTGTGACGTCTCGGATCGAAGCCTCGCACCGCAACGGCCCCGGTGGACACGTCGGTCAGGCCGGCAATCATCCGAAGCAACGTGGTTTTTCCTGCACCGTTCGGGCCGAGCAGTCCGGTAACACCGGCTCCGAAGGAGCAGCTGAGGTTCGACACGGCGACCTTCTGGCCGAACCACTTCGAGACGTTGTTCACCTCGACCGTCGGTCGCTCGACGAAGGCAGGATCCGAGATGGGCCCGACGGCGGTCACATCAGACTCCGGTACCGGTACAGGCTGAACGCGACGCCGATTGCGCCGAACACGATGAGTGCGACCAGTCCCACGCCGGGGTTGATGTCCGCCGCGGCGAGAAGCGACTCGGGACTGCTCTGACCGAACACCCACTCCGCTGCGGCATCGGCCGTGTTCACGGGAGCGATCAGGGCCACCCACCTCCCACCTGCGAACACGTTGTTCGCCACGACCGCTTCGGCCACGGCGCTGAGGCCGATGACGATGGCGATGTACACCGTTGCGGCGATCGCCTTGCGATTCGCCAAGCTGGCCACCACGAAGCCGAGAGGGACGTAGGCGATGATGTAGATGACCGTCACCAGGAGGACCTTGGGCAAGGCGTCAGCTCCCTCGACGAGCCCCCGGAACAGCCCGTCGGTGTTCGTTGCCGCCAGACCCAGGTAGAGAACGAACTGCGGGAAGATCAAGAAGGCCCCAACGACAGCGACCAGGCTGGCGAACCTCGACGACAGGTAGTCGACATAGGTGAGCGGACGCGATGACAGGATCGACAGGACTCCGTCCCGCCGATCCGGGATGAGAAGCTCCGGTGCGGCGAGCGCTGTGAACACCAACGCAACGGCGCCGTTGAGCACGAAGAAGTTGGCATGGGTCGCATTCGTGCTCGCCCCCTCGGTGATGCCGCCGGGGACGAAGAAGTTGATGCCCACGAACACGATCGACGGCACCACGGCGATGACGATCAGCATCCACGGGAAGACCTTTCGTCGCGCCTTGCGCCGAATACCCAGCACTCGGCGGATGCCATCGGCGAACAGCGTTGCCCGTGCCCCACGTCGACCCAAGCGAGACCCGTCGTAGGGCGCATAGCCGAGGTCGTAGACCGCGCCGCGCTCGGTCATCGGCCGGCCCCCCGCCGGAGGAACATCTCCTCGAGCGATGCGGCTCCGTCATCGAGATTGCGAATGCTCGTCCCGGTCGCCGCCGCTGCGTCACGGATCAGGTCGTACGTATCCCGATCATCGTGAGCGACGGTGATGCGACGGTCGTCGACGGTGACGAGTGCTCCGGCCGATCGCAGGCCCTCGACCAGTGGCGTAGCGTCGCCGTTGACCTGTACCCGGATCCTTCGCTCGTGTGAGGCACCGCCGATCGGGCCGGCATGGAGGAGGGTGCCTTCGTCGAGCATCACCACCCAGTCGCACGTGCGCTCGATGTCCCGCAACACATGCGACGAAACCACCACGTCGATCCCGAAGGATCCGAGGCGGGCGATGAGGTCGAGCATCTCCTCGCGCCCGCTCGGATCGAGACCCGCCGTCGGTTCGTCGAGAAACACGAGTGATGGGTCGTGCACGATCGCTTGAGCGAGCTTGGCCCTCTGCTTCATCCCCGTGGAGTAGTCGCCGAGGTATCGGAAGCGCTCCTCGTCGAGGCCGACCAGCGTCAAAACGTCTGACGCTCGCTGGCGAGCTGCGTCGCGCGGAAGACCGGCGGTGCCGGCCGCGTAGACCATGAAGTCGGCCGCGGTCTGGTCGAGGGGAAGGCACTCGCCCTCGGGCATGTACCCCACGACGCTGCGGATCGGGATGGTCTCGCGTCCGGTGTCGAGGTCGAGCACGGTGGCTCGGCCGGTCGTTTGCTCGATGATGCCGAGCAGGATCTTGATGAGGGTCGACTTCCCTGCGCCGTTCGCCCCGACCAGGCCCGTTCGCCCTCGCGGTACTTCAACCGACAGTGAGTGCAAGGCAGCGATCCTGCCGTATGCGTGGCCCAGTGCATCGGTCGTGAAGGCGGTTTCCACCGACGGCAGGCTACCCGGGGTGCTTCGCCACCCTCGCTGCGCGGCGGACCTCGTCAGTCCGATCGGCCCGATTCCTGCGGCGTGGGGATCAGAGGGCGAGCGGCGTGGGATCAGATGGCGACGTGTCGGCGGCCACCCACATCGACGACGTGCACACGGTCGTCGCCGGACAGCGCACGAACCGCCGAGACCGCAGCGGTGGAGCGGGCGGACTCGGCCGTCTCTGCGACGGAACCTGCCGCCTCGTACGAGATCGTGAGGGATGCAGTCATTCCGGCGCCCAGCGACGGCACGACCCACCGACCGCCGGCGACGAAGCCGACGTCGAGGACCACGGCGGCTCGATCACAGTCACACGGAGCCGGCTCGAGGGTGACGCTCAGGTCGGTCACCGTGGCCGATCCACCGTTGACGATCGTGATGGTCTGCGTTCCGCCGACGATGGCGCCGGCAGAGGCAATCGGTCTCCACGAGGACAACGTCGTCACACCGGGCTCTGCCGCCATCGCAGGTGCAGCCGAGGCAGCGATGAGCACCGCCATGGCGAACGTGGACACGAGCCTTCCCCTCATGTGCGCAGCCTACGTGGGCTGAGGTACCGGGAAAAGGCTCAAAGGTGCGTCAGGCTCGAGAACTAGTCACGAGCTCCGCGTCGACTCGCCCATGTCGATCGAATCAGCCGCCAGTAGGTCATCGTCTGGCGCGGTGTGGCCGCTTCCGATGGAGGCGTCTCTGCCGATCGTTGCGCCCCGGGACTTGGCGCTTCGGATACTGGCACCTCGGATACTGGCACCTCCGATCTTGGCGCCTCCGATCGTGGCGCCTCCGACTGCTCGGACCGCAACTCGGCGAGTCGGCTTCGCAGGAAGGCCGCCTCGGTCTCGGCTTTGGCCGCGCGTTCCCTGGCCTCGGCGAGCTGCTGGCCTGCCTCGTGCAGGTTCCCCAGTTGGGACAGCATCTTGTTCCACGCGTCGACGGGCACCATCATCGTGTCCGTCGACGGCGTGGTGATTGTCCGATCGACTTCGTGTGCGCTTGCGTCGGGTTCATCCGTCGCCGAGTCGGGCGATTCCTCGGTGCGAACCTCGACGCTCGATGGCCGACTGGTCGCGTCGGCCCCTGGGACGCCGCCGTCATCGCGCGCCGCTCCGTCGGCGGCAGGCTCGAGATCGCGGCCCAACGCTTTGGCGCGGCGGTGGACTGCATCGAGGTCGACCATGCGCAGGGCAAGGTCACCGTCGGACTCCAGGTAGGACGGGACGTCTGACTTCCGGGCCCATTTGCGAAGGGTGTTGACCGGGATGCCGGTCGCCGCCTCCGCTTCTCGCAGCGTCACCCATCGTGTCCCGGATCGCCGGCCGTGCGCTGACGGGCTCGGGCGACCGGGACGCGACGATGGGCCCGTCCGGAGCGCTTCGGTCTCCCACCTCGTCGTTGCATCCATGGCGATGATCCTATCGGCTCCCCCTCACGCCGTAGCTTCGGACGCTCCATCTAGGATGGCGTTGGAGGACTCGCCGACGTGACTGCCCGTGATCCGAACATCGAGCGCGATGTGCGCGCCATCGTCGAACGCATCGTCGACGGCTTGGTCGACGACGACGGCGGAGCTGAACGGACCGAGGACGACGACCGAGCCGGATCCGACGAGGCCGCTTCAGCCGATATCTCAGCCGATGTCTCGTCGATCGCCGTCGGGGCCGATCACGGCGGCTTTGCGCTCAAGGAACGCATCGCCTTTCGTCTCAGGGAGCAGGGATACGACGTGACCGACTGTGGCACGGATTCCACCGACGCCGTCGATTACCCGGACTTCGCCGTCGCCGTGGCGCGCCAGGTGGCCGATCACCGCGTCGACATCGGGATCATGATCGACGGGGCCGGCATCGGGTCGTCGATGGCTGCCAACAAGGTGCCCGGTGTGCGCGCGGCGCTGTGTTACGACGTGTCGACCGCTCGCAACGCGAGGGAGCACAATCATGCGAATCTTCTCACGCTCGGCGCCGGCCTCATCGGTGACAGCCTCGCCTGGCAGATCGTCGAGACCTTCCTCGGCACCGCCGTCGGGCCTGGCCGCCATGCGAGACGCGTCGCTCTCATCGACGCGCTCGACGCCCGCGAATACGGGGTGACGGCATGACGATGCGCGACATCTCCCGGGAACAGCTCGTCGAGCTGGTCACCAGAGAGGTCCTGGCTGCACTCGCCGAGCGAGCCGACATCCTCTCGAGTCCAGAGAAGCTGCGTCAGGTGGTCGCCAATGGTGCCGACCGAGTGGCGTACCACGGCGATGCCGAGGACGTACCAGTCGACCTCGCCAAGTACATCGACCACACGTTGCTGCGCCCCGACACGACGGCTGCGGACATCGACGAGCTGTGCGACGAAGCGCTCGAGTATGGATTCGCCTCCGTCTGCATCAACCCGACGTGGGTGAAGCGATCTGCCGAGCGACTGCGAGGCTCCGATGTGAAGGTGTGCACGGTCATCGGGTTCCCGCTCGGTGCGAACACCACGCAAATCAAGGCGATGGAGGCCAGAAGGGCGCTGCGCGACGGCGCCCGCGAAGTCGACATGGTGATCAACATCGGAGCGCTCAAGTCGGCGATGCCCGAGGTGGTTCGCAAGGACATCGAGCAGGTGGTCGATGCGGCCCACGAGGGCGGTGCGATCTGCAAGGTGATCCTCGAGACGGCGCTCCTCACCGACGAGGAGAAGGTCATCGCCTCGGCACTCGCCAAGCAGGCGAAGGCCGACTACGTCAAGACCTCGACCGGCTTCGGTGGGGGAGGGGCAACGGTCTACGACGTGGCCCTCATGCGTGAGACGGTGGGGCCGGACATGGGTGTGAAGGCTTCTGGCGGCGTGCGCACGCTCGAGGATGCCGAGGACATGATCGCAGCGGGCGCAACGCGGATCGGTGCGTCGGCGGGAGTTCAGATCGTAGGCGGAACAGAAGGAGATGATGATGGCGAGCGGTATTGAGCTGCGTTCCTATGTGTTTCTCGACAGCTTGCAGCCCCAGTACGCCGCCTTTCTCGGCACGACGGCGCAGGGCTTCCTCCCTCTGGCGGGGGAGGCATCACTGTTCGTGGAGGTCGCCCCTGGGATCGAAATCAACCGATTGACCGACATCGCCCTCAAGGCCACGACGGTCAAGCCCGGCATGCAGATCATCGAGCGGGTCTTCGGGCTCCTCGAGATCCACTCGCCGGAGCAGGCCGAGACGAGGGCAGCTGGCGCCGCCATCCTCGACGAGTTGGGGCTCTCGGAGGACGATCGGGTCAAGCCCCAGGTGCTGTCGAGCCAGATCATCCGCCGGATCGACGATCATCACGCTCAGCTCGTGAATCGCATGCGTCACGGTCAGATGATCATTCCCGGCCAGACGCTGTACGTACTCGAATGCAACCCCGCTGCGTATGCCGCCCTCGCTGCGAACGAGGCCGAGAAGGCATCGAACATCAACGTGCTCGAGGTCCGTGCTTTCGGCGCCGTGGGGCGCGTCTATCTCGGCGGTGAGGAACAGGATGTCGAGGTCGGCTGGCGAGCAGCCGTCGATGCGCTCGAAGGTCTCACGGGCCGCACCACATGAAGGATCACCACCAGGGAATCGAAGCAATGGTCGAAACGGAGGAGCCCCAATGGCAGATGCACTCGGGATGATCGAATGTCGCAGCTTCGCGGCGATGGTCGAAGCAGCGGACGCGATGGTGAAGGCCGCCAAGGTCGAACTCGTGGGATATGAGGAGACCGGCGGGGGCTATGTCACCGCTGTGGTGCGTGGCGATGTCGCGGCGGTCAAGGCCGCAGTCGACGCCGGTGTGCGCGGCAGCGAGAAGGTCGGCGAAGTGATTGCCACACACGTGATCGCACGTCCGCATGTGAACATCGATCTGGTATTGCCCCTCGGGCGTCAGGACGAGGCGAGCGACGCCGTCAGCTGATCGCGCCCTTCAGGGCAGAACGGAGCGAGTATGAATCTCGGCAAGGTGACCGGGACCCTCGTCGCCTCCCGCAAGGAACCTCTCCTCGAGGGTCTGCCGATGCTCGTCGTGCGCCAGCTCGACGAGACCGGCGAGCCCAGTGGCGGCTACGTCGTGGCGGTTGACTCGGTCGGCGCCGGTGTCGGCGAGGTGGTGCTGTATGCCTCTGGCAGCTCGGCGCGCCAAACCGCTGTCACCCGAGACAAGCCGTGCGATGCGGTGATCATGGCGATCGTCGACCAGTGGGACGTCGACGGCGAGACGGTGTTCGAGAAGTGACATGCCGGATCTGACCGACGCGGACGTCCAAGCGATCATCGCACGAGTCAAAGAGCGAGTCTCCGCGGGAGACATCGCAGGTCGCACCGCTCCTGCGCTCGAGGCCGCCCATGCCGTTGCGACCGAGGACGATGCCGTGGGTGACGGCGTCTTCCGCACCGTGGACGACGCCGTCGCAGCAGCCAAGCGCAGCTTCGCTGTGTATCGATCGCTCGGCCTCGACCGCCGGAAGGGGATCATCGAAGCGGTGCGGGTGGCCATGCGGCGCGAGAACGAGCGGCTCGCGTACATGGCCCGCCAGGAGACGGGCATCGGGCGAGCCGATGACAAGGTGATCAAGAACCTGCTCGTGATCGATCGAACCCCCGGCCCTGAGGATCTCGAGCCCAAGGTGGTCACGGGAGACCAGGGGATGATGGTCACCGAGTATGCGCCGTATGGGGTCATCGGAGCGATCACGCCGACCACCAATCCGACGTCGACGATCATCAACAACTCCATCGCGATCCTGTCGGCGGGCAACTCCGTGACGTTCAATGTCCACCCGAGCGCGCGACGCGTGAGCGTCGAGAACGTCAAGCTGCTCAATCGCGCAATCGTCGCGGCGGGAGGGCCCGCCGACCTCGTGACGTGCGTGGCGGTTCCCACCCTGGAGTCAGCGCAAGCGTTGATGCGCCATCCGGACGTCCGCGTCCTGCTGGTCACGGGTGGGCCGGGGGTGGTCAAGGAGGCGCTCCGGACGCCGAAGAAGGCCATCACCGCCGGGCCCGGCAACCCTCCCGCCGTCGTCGACCAGACGGCCGACATCGCAAAGGCGGCCAGGGACATCGTCTCCGGAGCGAGCTTCGACAACAACATCATCTGCGTGGATGAGAAGACGACGATCGTGGTCGACTCGGTCGCCGATCGGCTCGTCCAGCACATGGCAGCCGCCGGCGGCTACCGGCTGAAGGAACACGAGCTGAAGCGGCTCGAGCGGGTGATCTTCAAGGAGATGGGGCCTCCGAACAAGCCAGGGGTGATCGATGGCCGATTCGTCGGCAAGGACGCCGCCGTGATCGCCAGCGAGATCGGGCTCAGTCTCCCTCCCGAGACCCGCCTCCTCGTGGCCGAGGTGCCGGTCGACCACAATCTCGTGTGGACCGAGCAGATGATGCCGGTCATGCCGGTGGTCCGCGTCAAGGACGTCGACACCGCCATCGATCTCGCTGTGCGTTCCGAGCACGGCTTCCGGCACACGGCATCGATCCACTCGACGAACGTCGATGCCATCACCAGGATGGCGAGAGCGATGAACTGTTCGATCTTCGTGGCGAACGGGCCGAACGTCGCCGGTCTGGGTGCAGACGGAGAGGGGTACACATCGTTCTCGATCGCCAGTCCCACCGGGGAGGGCTTGACGAGGCCGCGGACCTTCTCGAGAGAACGACGCGTCTCCGTCGTGGGAGCGCTGCGCATTGTCTGATCGCCTCGGAGGCCCTGCGATGGCGGTGTGGGAGTTCTCATCGATCGTGGCCGGTGTGCACAGCGCCGACCAGATCGCCAAGGGAAGCCCCGTGTCGGATCTCCTGACCGGCACGACGCACCCAGGGAAGTACGTCGTGATGGTCTCGGGCGACACCGCTGCTGTCGATGTCGCCCGCGACATCGTCTCGGGTCTGGATCGCGTCCCCATCGACACCCGATTCCTCCCCGACGTCGCTTCCGACGTGGTCGACGCCGTGCTGCGTGCTGATGACGTCATCGAGGCGGAGGGGGAGGCGATCGGAGTCGTCGAGACGGCCTCGGTGTCGTCGAGCGTCGATGCCGCCGACGCCGCAGTGAAGGCGGCACGGGTGACCCTATCGGCCATCCGGCTCGCCGACGGACTCGGTGGCAAGGCCTACCTCGTCGTGGACGGCGACGTCGGCGACGTCGAGGCGGCGGTGGCTGCTGCGTGCGAGCGAGCTGCGCCGAATCTGGTGGATGCCGTCGTCATCGCGCAACTCACGGCAGATCTGAGGGATGACCTCGCAGCGACGACCCGGTTCGTCGAGCGCCTGCAACGGCGCGGAGGTGGCTGATCGTGAAGCTCGGACGGGTCCGCGGTTCGGTGGTTGCCACGGTGAAGGATCCCGGCATGGTCGGCATGCGCATGCTGATCGTCCAGCCACTCGGCGACGAAGGGATCGACAGCGGGCAGTGCGTCGTCGCTGCCGATGCGACGGGGCAAGCCGGTCTCGGCGATCGCATCTACTACGTGTCGTCGCGCGAGGCCGCCGAGGCGATGGAACCCCGGTTCGTGCCGGTGGATCATGCCATCGTCGGCATCGTGGATGCGGTGGAGGTTCGACCGTGAGAGTCGGACGGGTGGTCGGCACCGTCGTTTCGACGATCAATCACCCCTTCTTCGACGGCGAGAGGCTCCTCGTGTGCCGAATCGTCGATCGAGACACCGACACCGGCACGTATCTGATCTGCACCGACCGGGTCGGTGCGGGATCCGACGAGACCGTGTTGATCCTCGACGAGGGATCGTCCGCCAGACAGATCTACGACGTGCCGCACGGGCCGATCCGATCGGTCGTGGTCGGTGTCGTCGACGACGTGCACGAGGCGGAACTCGGCTCGGAGTGAACCAGAGATACCGAAGGTCCTCGGTACGCTCCCGTCCGTGAAGAGGCTCGCTCCCCGGCTGATCCTGCTCCCGATTGCACTGATGATCGTCGGATGCGGGTCATCGGGCATCTCCGCCACCACCTGTGAAGACGTCGCAGACGAGACGCTCGCTCTCTACCAGCGGGTGATCGACGACATCGACGAGGAGTTCGCCGATGTGACCGTCTCGGAGTTCATCGCGCTGCGAGACGAGTTGCCGTCCCTCGAGCGTTTCTCGGAGGATGCCGATCAGATCGACTCGATCGCAGCGGAATTGGGGTGTACGGAAGCCGAGGTCACCGCTGCCGTCTCCTCCCGCACGGCCGAGCTCACGGCGACGACGCCAGTGGGCAGATTCCTGATCGAAGCCTTTCGCATGGGGGGTATCTGAGGGGCCCTTCCCTCTCGGGCGATACCGTGGTATGCCTGTGGTGAGCAACCGCATGGAGGTGCCTCGTGTCCCACGATTCCGGTTTCCGACGCGGCGGGCGTGATGTCGCGCGCGGGGGCAGTTCCCAACGCAACAGGGGAGGCCGGTCGGCCCGGAAGTACGAGGAGCGCATGAACAAGCGCTTCCACGAGCACGAGCGGAGCGAGCCCAAGAAGCCGACGGACGAAGGCGAACGCTGAGCACGGTCGGCCCGTTCCACGTCGGGAGGTGCGCCGCTCGGGCGTCTCTCCGATCAGCGAAGGCCCGTCAGTGCAGACGCGAGGCGGCGGCGTCGTCGAGCATCCACACCACCGACTCTCGTGCGGTGACGCGCCCTGCGGGGAGATCCTCACCTTGCGCAATCGCAGCGACGGCGTCGGCCTTTGCCTCCCCGGAGACGAGGAACAGCACGACGTCGGACTGACCGAGCAGATCGAACGTCGCCGTCAACCTCCACGCGTCGAGGCTCGGTACCAGGTTTGCGACATATGCGATGCTCTCGACGTCGAGTGCCTGGGTGCCGGGAAACAGCGACGCCGTGTGGCCATCGGCACCGATGCCGAGCATCGTGACCCTTCGCACCCCCGGATCGACCATGCGCGGGACGATCTCGTCCGCATAGCCCTCCGCTGCGGTGTACGGGTTCGACAGCGTCGTGTCCGGTGCGATGAGGGAGAGGCCGACGGGGTCGGCCAAGGTCATCCGAGCCATCCGCTGGTTGGACGCTTCGTCGTCGGGCGCCACCCAACGCTCATCGGGAAGCCATGCCTCGACATGGTCCCAAGCGAGCGGGCGGGCAGCGAGGAGGCGGTGCGTCGCCTCGGGCGTCGATCCGCCCGCGAGGCCCAGCAACAGCCGATCCGAGGCCTCCACCTCGGCCGCAACTGCGTTCGCCGCAGCAACAGCCAGATCCGCCGGATCCTCCGTGATGATGGTCTCCATGACCCGACGATACCGAGCGGCGGGTACGGTGGGGAGCATGGCGGCCCCGCTGAGCGACGAGGCAGCCGATTGGCTGCGGGGTGAGGATCCCTCCATCGATTGGCAGCTCGAGCGCGACCTGGACGGCTCGGCCGCGCCAGTATGGAAACGGACGCGCTCGCGGGTTGCGACGGAGGGATGGGGGGAGGACCTCCTCGCTCGTCAGGACGACGAGGGGACCTGGGGCGGTGGGCTCTACACCCCGAAGTGGACCTCCACGAACTACACCCTGCTCCTCCTACGCCGTCTCGGGCTCGACGAACGCAACGAGCAGGCAATCGCCGGGTGCCGACGACTGCTGGACGACGCTGCGTGGGTGGAGGGCGGCGTGAGCTACTGGCGCTCGCATCGATACGCAGAGCGTTGCGTCAACGGCATGGTCCTGTCGGTGTGCTCGTACTTCGCCGTCGACGATTCCAGGATCGACTCCATCGCTGAGCTTCTCACTTCGACTGGCGTCCCCGGTGGTGGATGGAACTGCGAGGACTACCGAGGTGGCACGCACGCATCGTTCCACACCACGATCTCCGTCCTCGAGGGCCTGACGCTGTGGCGCCATCGCACCGGTCGCCGCGAGGCCGATGCTGCGATCGATGCGGCGCACGAGACGCTGCTCCAGCATCGCCTGTATCGCTCGCATCGGACGGGAGAGGTCATCGACCGCGAATGGCTCTCACCCCACTTCCCGCCGCGATGGCACTACGACGTCCTGCGAGGGCTCGACCACTTCCGGGCAGTCGGCCATGACCGGGATCCTCGGCTGTCCGATGCCGTCGAGGCACTCGTGGCCAAGCAGCGTCCCGACGGCACGTGGCCAAAGGGTCGGCGCTACGGCGGTGTCGAGTTCTTCCCGATCGAGACCGAACGTGCCAGAGGCCGCTGGAACACGATGCGCGCCCTCCGGGTCCTGCGGTGGTGGAACGATGCCTGAGCGCCGGCCCGAACCGCTGATCATCGAATCGGCACACGGGCCGGTCTCGGCGGCCATCACAGGGCCTCACGACTCCGATTTCCCTGCCCTGTTGCTCGCACACGGCGCAGGGGCAGGCATGGCTCACCCCTGGATGGTTTCGCTCCAGGACCGCCTCGCCACCGCAGGGGCTCGGGTGATGACCTTCAACTACGCGTACACCGAGGCCGGTCGCCGCTCTCCCGACCGCCTCGAGAAGCTCCTCGACGTGCACGAAGCAGCCGCCGACGTGATCTCAGGCCGCGCCGGAATCCCCGTGCTCGCCGGCAAGTCGATGGGTGGGCGCGTGGCGAGCCACCTCGTGTCACAGGGCCGTGCCGAAGCAGCCGGCTTGGCGTATCTGGGATATCCGTTGGTGGCGATGGGCAAGACCGAGCCGAGATCGACGGACCATCTCGACGTCATCACCGCCCCCCAGCTGTTCGTGACGGGCGATCGGGACCGAATGGGCCCCATCGACCTGATCAGCGACGTCGCAGACCGCCTACCGGCCGGCGAGGTCGTGGCCGTTCCCGATGGAGACCACTCGTTCGTCCCTCGCAAGTCGTCAGGACTCACCCTCGACGATTCATTCGACCTCGTGGTGCGGGAAGTGATCCAGTGGCTGCGGGACCTCACCTGATCGAGTTTCGGCACCCCGTGGTGCGCTCGGGCGCCCCTCACCGATACTCGGTATGAGGAGGCAAGTATCGCCCCGAGACCACCCGGCCGCTGATCGTCCGCAGCTCCCACACCGAGCCCTTCTTCCACTTCATGGGTCCGCTCATCGGTATCCCGGAAGCGACCAGGGACCCGATCAGATCGGCGATCACGTCCCCGTGCGAGCACAGAACCGCCGCTTCCTCCTGGAGCTCGTGGATCAGCGAGACCATACGATGCGGATGCGATCCCTCGACGAGCGCGGGCTCGAACTCCAGCGGTATGCCGAGCCGATTCGACAGCGGCCGGACCGTGTCGAGGCATCGGGTGTAGTCAGACGACCCGATCCGCGTGATCGGATGCGCCTGGAGCAATCGGGTCAGCCACCGTCGCTGCTCGACCCCTCGCCGATCGAGGCCGCGGGACCAGTCGTCGGGATCCATCGGAGAGCGGTTCCCGGCGGAGGCATGCCGGAGGAGGTAGATGACGCCGGCCGATCTCGCAAGCTGCATGTCGTTGGCTCGGTCGAGGACCTCCCGATCGTTCCGATAGCTGAGAAGCCGCTGGCCCTTCTTGAACCGAACCCACTTGACGGCGTCGACTTCCTTGTTCGGGGTGAACGTGCCTTTCGATGCCTGCCCGAGCCACCAGCGAACGACCTTCGGATTCCCGTTCTGGGTGTGATAGCCGACGGTGCCGACCAACCGGGGCTTCTTCGCGGCGAATCCCGTCTCCTCGAAGGTCTCTCGCACCGCACCGTCGAGGAAGGACTCGTTCTTGTCGAGTTTTCCCTTCGGCAGCGACCAATCGTCGTACCGGGGTCGATGGACGATGAGGTACTCGGGCTTGCCGTCCTCGCGCGTGCGGGCGAGCACGCACCCGGCGGCCCAGATCGACGCTTTCGGAGGCGGTTCGGTGTCCACATCATGTCCGTCGTCGCCTTCGGGCACGGTGTTGAACCTTTTGTCAGCCACGGTTCCGGTCGAGTTCGACCACCTTGCGGAGTCTCCGCACGTGCCGCTCCTCACCGCTGAACCGCGCATCGAGGTAGGCGTCGGCGATCTCCGTCGCCGTCGTGGGTCCGATCACTCGCGCCCCGAGGGCGAGCACGTTCATGTCGTCGTGTTCCACGGCCTGGTGCGCCGTGTAGTGGTCGTGCACCACCGCGCTGCGTGCGCCGGTGATCTTGTTCGCTGCGATCGATGCACCCGCACCCGAGCCACACACCACGATTCCCTTGTCCGCCTTCCCGGCGACCACGGCTCTGGCGACGGCTGCGGCATAGTCCGGGTAGTCGACCGGCTCCGTCGAGTCGGTGCCGACGTCGATCGTGACGAACCCACGTTGCTCGAGATGGGCGAGGAGCTCCTGCTTGAGCGGGTAGCCGGCGTGGTCAGCACCGATGACGACGCGCACGTGAATACCTCTCGGTCGACGGAGGAGTGAGCGTAGCCGCAGGCGGATGGTCATCGGTGTGCCCGGTACCCTCCCGATCGTGAAGCGATGGTTGGTGCTCGTGTTGGTGGCTTGTGGAGCATGCTCATCCGGTGTCGAGGCGCCCGATCCCGCGCCAGTCAGCCAGGTGTGCACGCAGACGTGGTGCATGGACGTTCCCGACGGTTGGGGAACCGAGGTCGGCGAGAACTACGTGGCGTTCAACCACGACGCCGATCCCGACGGGACCTTCCTCACCGGCAACGTCGTCGACATGGAGGCCATCGTCACCTCTGCCGGGGGAACCTGGCCGGCGACGACGGAGGACGTCGTGCGGTCGTTCTGGGCGTTGCTCGAGGACGCCGAGGAGGGCTCGCTGCAGCGAACACAGCGCCAGGTCGGGGGCGCCATCCGGTCATGGGGCAGCCACTCCACCGGGGACATGTGGTACGTGCTCGTCCCGGTCGAGGGATCGACGGGGATCGGAGTCGAGATCCGTGGCCCGAACGAGACGTGGGAGCGCCACGCAGACATCGTCTTCCCGTCGATCGCTCCGAGGCCCTGACCCGAGGACCCAGTCGCTTCCGGAATGCCGACTCGTAGCGGTGCGGCGTCGTAACCTCGCAGCGATGCCCGATTCGATCCACGTTCGTGGCGGAACCCCCTTGACCGGCGAGATCGCCGTGCTGGGCGCGAAGAACGCCGTCCTCAAGCACATGGTGGCGACCCTGCTCGCTCCGGGCACCCATCGGATCGAGAACGTCCCGGGAATCCTCGACGTCGAGATCATGGGACGGGTGCTCGAGCACGTCGGCGCATCCTGCCGGCAGGACGGCACAGTGTTGACCGTCGATGTGCCGGACGATCCGGTGCCGGAAGCTCCCCTCGAGCTCGTCCGGCAGATGCGGGCCTCCATCCTCGTCCTTGGCGCCTTGCTGGCACGGACGGGGGAGGCGAGGGTCGCCCTCCCGGGCGGTGACGACTTCGGCTCCCGGCCGATCGACTTCCACGTCAGGGGGCTCGAGGCGATGGGTGCCGAGTTCGACCTTCGGCACGGCGTCCTCTACGGCACGGCGCCACGTGGTCTCCACGGAACCGACGTCTTCTTGGAATTCCCGTCCGTGGGCGCAACCGAGAACCTGCTCCTGGCAGCGGTGCTCGCCGATGGCACCACCACCATCTCCAACGCCGCGAGAGAGCCCGAGCTCACCGATCTCGCCGAGTACCTCATGAAGATGGGCGCCAAGATCGACGGAGCGGGCACGTCCACCCTCGAGATCCACGGCGTTCCAGAGCTGCGGCCCGCTGTCCACCGAACCGTTCCCGATCGGCTCGAAGCCGGCACGTACCTCGTGGCGGGCGCGATGTCACGTGGCCGTGTGACCGTGACCGACTGTCGCCCCGAGCACCTGCGTATGGAACTGAGGAAACTCGAGGCGACCGGATGCGCGATCACAACGACGGAGACGTCGATCACCGTCGAGGGCCCGGAGCGGCCGGTGGCCGTGGATATCGCAACGCTGCCTTACCCGGGGTTCCACACGGACATGCACCCCCAGATCGTCTCGTATCTGTCGGTCGCCGACGGAACCTCGCTCGTGACCGAGAACGTCTACGCCGGGCGCTTCCGCTATCTCGGTGAGCTGAATCGTATGGGGTGCGATATCCACGCCGATGGGCAACACGTGGTCATTCGGGGGGTGGACGAGCTGTCCGGATGCGAGATCGAGGGATGTGACATCCGGGCTGCGGCCGCGCTGACGATTGCGGGGCTTCGCGCCGACGGCGAGACCATCATCCGAGACGCCCATCATGTCGACCGCGGGTACGACGGCTTCGTCGGCAAGCTCGCATCGCTCGGAGCGGACATCACGAGGGCATGACCGTCGCACGGATCGCCGGGATTCTGCTCGGGCTCGTGGCCCTGGTGGTCACGATGCCCGTTCACGCCCGAGAACCGGCCGTGCAACCGCCGGTGGAGATCGTCTCGATCGAGCTGGTCGGCGACTCCGGCACCCGGTTCGAGGTCGATGGCAGGCGGTACGTCGGGCCCCTTCGCTTCCTCGCCATGGCCGACGGGCTCGCCTTGGCCGAACGGGCTTCCATCGAGCAGTATCTGCAGGGAATCGCCGAGATGCCGTTCCTGTGGCCCGAAGATGCCCTGCAGGCGCAGGCGGTTGCGGCTCGGACCTACCTCGCTCGCACGCTTCGGGGTGGCCGAAACGGCGACGCAGCGAAGTACGCCTACGACATCTGCGCAACGAGCAGGTGCCAGGTCTACAAGGGCGTCCAGCTGGTGGAGGACGACCACGGCGATCGCTGGCGCGATGCTGTCGATGCGACGAAGAACGAGCTGGTCCTCTCCAACGGTGTCCCCATCGAGGCCGTGTACTCGTCATCGGCCGGGAGCCGAACCCGTGCCAACCAAGACGTGTGGGCCTCGGATCCCGTGCCGTATCTCCAGCCCGTCGACTCTCCCGAGATCGGTGTCGCCCCGTATGCGACGTGGCAGATCGAGCTCACCGCCGACCAATTCGTCCAGATCCTGCGTGCGGATGGGGTGGCCGTGGGAGGTTCCCTCATGGCGCTCGACGTCGACGATCCGCCCGAGGGCCTCGGGCGAGCTTCGCTGACCGTCGTCACGACCGGCGGCACGGAAACCCTGCTCGCCCCGAGCCTGCGGGGCGTGTTCAACCGTCGCGGAGACGACCTGTACCCGGGCGCTCTGCCTGCGAAGCTCCCCTCCGGCCTCCGGCTGCCCCAGCCCCTCCCGTCGGCCACCTACACCATCGACCATGTGGTGGTTCCTGCCCGTGTTGCCGATCGATTCCTCCCGGAGGACGACTATCCACGCGGCGACCGAATCGTCATCGATGGCGAGGGCTGGGGTCACGGAGTGGGCATGAGCCAATGGGGCGCAAGGGCCATGGCCGAGAGCGGCTCCGATCACTCGGCGATTCTCGCCCACTACTACGGCGGCCTCGAGCCGGAGGTGGCGTCCGAGCTCGTTCCGGAGGTGGTGCTCGTCGGTCTGTCCAATGGCCGGACTGCCATCGAAGTGGCCATCGATGGCGATGCCTCCCTCTTGGTCAACGGAGTTCCCGCCGGGCAGATCTCCTCGGGCACGTGGTATCTGCGTGCCACGGGTGACGGTGTCGGGGTCGTGGCCGGTGACGGCGACATGCTCGTCCTCACGGACCGACCTTGGCCGCGATGATGGGAAGTATTCTCCCTACGGCGGTGTTGCAAAGGATGCCGGCGCCACGAGCGCCCGCTGTACCGTGGCCGAGGTTTGGGCCGGAGGAACCATGAGCGAAGTCGAAGGCAGCATCATCCAGATCGCATCCGCGACCGACCGTCGCACGGACGGCGAGTCCGACATCGATCGCGATCAGCTCGATGCCACGCTCGACTACATCCGGCCTGCGTTGCTGGCCGACGGCGGTGACATGATCCTGCAAGGTGTCGATGGCGGCACGGTGTACCTGGAGCTGGTCGGAGCATGCGGCGGCTGCCCGATCTCGGAGACGACGGTGACGGCAGGAATCGAGCGGATCCTGCGCGACCGCGTGCCGGGCGTGACAGAAGTGGTTGCCGAGTAGCCGGTCACTAACGTCGCCGTCATGGACGACGAGCAGCTGATCGCCAATGCGCGGGGCGGAGACGCACGATCACTCGCACGGACGCTCAGCGCAATCGAGGATCGCACGGTCGCTGGACGACGGGCATTCGCCGACCTCTTTCGGGCATCGGGCACTGCATGGACGATCGGCGTCACGGGTGCACCGGGATCCGGGAAGTCGACGCTGGTCTCGGCGCTCCTTCCCGAGCTGGTGGAGCACGGCGACGTCGCCGTGGTTGCGGTCGACCCGTCGAGTCCGTTCACCGGTGGGGCGATTCTGGGGGATCGGATCCGAATGACGGATTCCTCCCGAGATGATCGGGTCTACATCCGATCCCTCGCGAATCGTGGCGCTCTCGGGGGTATCTCGGACACGACACCTTCGATCGTGGCCGCCCTCGATGGCCTCGGCTTCCCCGAGATCGTGGTCGAGACCGTCGGCGTCGGTCAGTCCGAGATCGAGGTCGCCACGACGACCGACACGACCATCGTGGTGGTGAGCCCCGGTTGGGGAGATGCGATCCAGACCAGCAAGGCCGGGTTTCTGGAGATCGGGGACATCTTCGTCGTGAACAAAGCGGATCGCGACGGCTTCGAGGCCGCCGTTCGGGATCTCGAGACCATGATGGCGTTGGGTCCCGAGATGCCGTGGATGCCCCCGGTCGTTGCCACGGTCGCCACGACCGGGTCCGGTGTCGACGATCTCATGGCGGCCATTGCGAGCCACCGCGCCCATCTCGAGGCCACGGATGCCCGGCGTGTCCGACGCAGGAGGGCTGCGGCGAGACAGCTCGCAGCAGCCATCCGGCTCGAAGCGGATGAAGCTTCCGACCCTGGGTCGCTCGATGATCTGGTAACGGCGATCGCAGAGCGCTCCGTCGACCCATGGACCGCAGCGGTGTCCCTGCTGGCCGCCAAGTAGCCTGGGCACGAGCACCCCGGCGAGGGCGATCCCCGATGGATCTGCCGGGTCGGGACCTGCGGAACTCGGGAGGGGAACGGATGGAATTGGTCAGGTACGAACAGCGGGGTGCGGTTGCGGTGATCACGCTGGATCGACCGCCCGTCAACGCCCTGAACAGCGAGCTGATTGCCGACATCGACGCGGCGGTCGGACGTGCTGAGGACGATGATGTCCGTGCCGTGGTGATCACGGGTGCGCCGCACTTCGCCGCCGGAGCCGATATCACCGGCTTCCAGGCCGCCTACGAGAGCGGCGGCAAGGAGCGGCAGGCGACTGATCTATCGGACACGGTGCTACGACTCGAGCATCTCGCCAAGCCGACATTCGCAGCCGTCCACGGCTTTGCGCTCGGAGGTGGCCTCGAGCTCGCGATGGGGTCGGACTTCCGCTACCTGGCTGAGACCGCCACGGTCGGGCAACCCGAGGTCAAGCTGGGTCTGATCCCAGGGGCGGGCGGAACACAGCGCCTCGCACGCCTCGTCGGTCCGCAGCGATGCAAAGAGCTCTGCATGTCCGGCCGCCACATCGACGCCGAGGAAGCCCATGCGATCGGTCTCGCCGACAAGGTGGTGGCCGACGATCGATTGCTCGAGGTGACGCTCGCCGATGCGGAGGCGTTTGCGTCGGGCCCGACGGCTGCGTACGCAGGGGTCAAACGCGCTGTCGCCGAGGGGTTCGGTCGTCCGATCGAGGTCGCGCTCGAGATCGAGGCGAAGGAGTTCCACCACGTGTTCAGCTCAGACGATGCTCGAATCGGCGTGCGGGCCTTCCTCGACAAGGAGTCACCTGAGTTCACCGGTCGTTGACCGGTCCGGGTTTCCACGGCGCGACGAGCTGAATCCGGGTCCTCGATCTACCCTTCCTCGATGGCCTGGTCGGTCCCACGGTGGACCTTTCGCGTGGTGTTGGCACTCGTGTTCGTGCTCGGACTCGTGTGGTTCGCCATGTCGTGGGTGCATGCGAACGACATCCGCGCTGCGTTTCTCATCCCTGCGCCCGTGTTCGACGACTATCCGCTGACGGTGACCAACAACGAGGCCGGACGGATCACCGTCACGCGGAGCCCATGGAGCGAGCGAGAGGGCCTGTGGGGCCTCGACGGTGACGATGCATATGCCCAGGTGTCGACCATCGTCCGGCTCGAGGCCGAGACCGTCGAGCGCGGCCTCAGAACGCTCGAAGGTGAGTTCTCGATCGGCGACTCGGCCCGCATCGATCCCGACGCCTACACGGGCGATCCCTTCACGGCGCACGGAATCGCCTGGGAGCCGCTGGTCATTCCATCCGAGATCGGTCCCCATCAGGGCTGGTTCGTCGACGGGAGGCGATCGACGTGGATCGTCTTCGTCCACGGAAAGGGTGATGATCGCCTCACCGAGTCACTTCGGATGATCCCGCGCCTCGTCGAGCAGGGTTTCCCGGTGATGGTGATCACGATCCGCAACGATGTGGGTGCGACCCCTTCCAGTTCGGGGATGCGCCTGTGGGGACTCGAGGAGTGGCGCGACGTCGACGCCGCCGTCCAGCTCGGTCTCCGCAAGGGAGCCAAGGATGTGGTCCTCGTCGCTTCCGGCTTCGGTGCGAGCATCGTGTCCACCTTCCTGCACGAATCCGACCAGATCGGTGTCGTGCGAGGGGCGGTGCTGGACTCGCCCGTCGTCGATCTCGAAGGCAGCGTCATCCGATGGTCACGCGAGGGTGGTACGCCCCGTATCGTTGGCTGGCTCGGGCGGAGGCTCGCAACCGTCCGGTTCGGGATGGAATGGGATCTGCTCGACCAGATCGAACGGGCAGACGAGTTCGACGTTCCGATGTTCATCCTGTTCGGCGGAGAGGATCCTGTGACGTATCCCGAGGACATCGAGAGGTTCGCAGACGCAGTGGACCCCCTCGCCGACCGGCAACGCTTCGAGCAGGGCGGCCACACCGACCTGTGGAACATCGATCAGTTCCGCTACGAGACGGTGGTCACGTCGTGGCTGACCGAACTCCTCGGGACCGAGTGACCATGGCGGAGATCTACCTCGACCACGCCGCAACAGCGCCGCTCCGGCCGGAGGCGCGTGATGCGATGGTCAAAGCACTCGACGAGATCGGCGGGAATCCCTCCGGCTCCCACGCCGTGGCGAGGATGGCGAAGAACGCCCTCGAGGAGTCCCGGGAGCGGGCAGCGGAGCTGCTCGGCGCTGATCGTCCCGATGAGATCGTGTTCACCGGCGGAGGTACCGAATCGGACAACCTCGCGATCGTCGGATCGGTTCGCGCCTCGGCCGGCCGTGCGGTCGTCACCTCCACGATCGAGCACAAGGCCGTTCTCGAAGCGGCGAAGCACCTCCACGCGATGGGGAGCGCGTGGTCGACCGTCGGGTGTGATCGCGACGGTGTCGTCATGCCGACGACGTGCGCAGATGTCGTTGGCGGCAACGAGGCGACCGTGAGTGTCATGGCCGCCAACAACGAGACGGGTGCGCTCCAGCCCGTGGCTGAGATCGCAGGATCGGTCCGAGGGTCGCAACCCGGTGTCGTCGTCCACACCGACGCCGTCCAAGCCTTCGTCGGGGGCGAGGTCACCGTCGCCTCGACACGAGCGGATCTCATCACGCTCTCGGCGCACAAGTTCGGCGGTCCCAAGGGTGTGGGCCTGCTGTACGTGCGCTCCGGGACGCCCCTGGAGCCGCTCGTCCACGGCGGGGGACAGGAGGCCGGCCGCCGGTCGGGGACGGCGAATGTCCCTGGGATCGTGGGCATGGTCGAAGCGATGGCCGCAACGGTCTCGGATCGGGACCGATTCCGTGACGACGTGGGTGGCGAACGAGACCGATTCGAAGCGGTGTTGGCAGATCGCCTTCCGAAGGCAGCGATCACGGCGAGAGAGGTCCCCCGGATGCCGCACTTCTCCCATGTGCGATTCCCGGAGATTCGTGCAGAGACGTTGCTCATCAGGCTCGATCGGATCGGCGTCCGCGCCGCAGCGGGATCTGCTTGCCAATCCGGAGCGATCGAGCCCAGCCACGTGCTCACGGCCATGGGCATGGCGCCGGCAGCCGCTGCCGAGTGTGTTCGCTTCAGCTTCGGGTGGGCGTCTCGGGTGGGCGATGGTGAGGCCGCAGCGCACATCGTCGCCGACATGGTGGATTCGATCTGATGCGCGCGCTCGTTGCGATGTCCGGCGGTGTCGACAGCTCAGTCGCCGCGGCCCTCATGCTGGAACAGGGCGCCGAGGTCATCGGTGTCACGCTCAAGCAGTGGGAGGGACCCGACGGCTCCATGCCCGTGTCGGGATGCTGCACGCTGTCGGATGCCGAGGACGCCAGGCGTGTCGCTGCGCAGCTCGACATCCCGTACTACGTGCTCGACTATGTCGACGAGTTCACCGAAGCGGTCGTCAAACCCTTCGCCGAGGGGTATCTCAACGGCCTGACCCCGAACCCCTGTGTCGAATGCAATCGGAAGGTCCGGTTTCGAGCACTCCTCGACCGGACGGCGGAGCTCGATTGTGACGTCCTGGTGACCGGGCACCACGCCAGGGTGGAGCGTTCGGGTGGGAAGTACCGACTGAGGAGGGCGATCGACCCGACGAAGGATCAGTCGTATGTGCTGCACATGCTCGACCAGAGCTCGTTGGCGAAGGTGCGGCTCCCCGTCGGGGAGATGACCAAGACCCAGGTGCGCGCCCGTGCGGCCGCACTGGGCCTGCGCACAGCGGCCAAACCCGACAGCCAGGACATCTGCTTCGTCACCTCGGGCGACTACCGGGACTTCCTCGGGACGGTCGTGCCGGCTGCGGCGTCGGGCGGTGAGATCGTCGACACCGATGGGAATGTCGTCGGGCACCACGCAGGGACGGCATCGTTCACGATCGGGCAGAGAAAAGGCCTCGGTGTCGCCGTGGGAGAGCCACGGTTCGTCGTCGACATCGAGCCGAGGGAACAGGTCGTCACCATCGGGACCAAGGAGGATCTCCTCACGGACTCGTGCGTGGCGGTCGACATGAGCTTCGTCGACGAGCCCATCGAGCCAGGGGATCACGTCGAGGTGAAGGTCCGCTATCGCACCGAACCGGTCGGTGCCACCGCCGCCCCCCACGCCGGTGGATGGGAGTTCCGCTTCGATCGGCCCCAGCCCCGCCCGGCGCCAGGGCAAGCGCTCGTCGCCTATCGCGGCGAGTACGTCCTCGGAGGTGGCACCATCGTCGATGCTCGGTCGGGTGTCACGGTCGGCGGGTAGCGTGTCCCTCGCATGGCACATGACGATCCAGGCGTTCGGTACCGCGAGCTGCTCGACGAGCTGAACGACCACAACTATCGGTATCACGTCCTCGATGCCCCCGTCATCGATGACAACGCGTACGACGCCCTCTACCGCGAGCTGCGCGAGCTCGAGGACCGGTATCCGGAGCTCGCCGACGTCGACTCGCCGACGTCGCGAGTTGGCGGCCCCGTTGCGCAGGCATTCCAGCCGATCACGCATCGTGAGCGCATGTTCTCGCTGGACAACGCCATGGATGCCGGGGAGCTCGACGCCTGGCGAGACAGGATCGTGGGCGTTCTCGGTCGCGAGCCGGACGGCTACAGCTGTGAGCTCAAGATCGACGGTCTCGCCGTGTCGCTCACCTACGTCGATGGCCGGCTGGTCACGGCGGCGACGCGGGGAGATGGCACCACCGGCGAGGATGTGACGGCCAACGTGCGCACCATCCAGTCGGTTCCCTTGCGCCTGCGCGGTGAGCCGCCTGCGGTGATGGAGGTGCGCGGCGAGATCTACCTCCCGGTCTCGGAGTTCGAGGCACTCAATCGCCGCCAGGCCGAGCAGGGGCTCCAGCCCTACATCAATCCCAGGAACACGGCGGCGGGGTCGGTCCGCCAGAAGGATCCCGCCACGACGGCGACACGGAATCTGGCCATCTGGGTGTATCAGGTCGGGTTCGTCGACGGGGGTCCCGCGTTCACCTCACACACCGAGCAGATGGCGTGGCTGAGCGACCTCGGCCTTCGCGTGAACCCGGCGAACGCCTCGGTCGAGTCGTTCGATGACGTGGTGGCCTACGTCGAGCGCGCGACCCGCCAGCGCCACGATCGGGACTACGAGACCGACGGGATCGTGATCAAAGTGGACTCTCTGGCGGACCAGCGATCGATCGGCTTCACGGCGCGTTCGCCGCGATGGGCGATCGCTTACAAACTCCCACCCGAGGAGAAGACCACGATCCTCGAGGAGATCCGCATCAACGTCGGCAGGACCGGTGCGGTCACTCCGTACGCCGTGCTTCGCCCCGTCTTCGTCGGGGGTGTCACGGTCGCCAACGCGACGCTCCACAACGAGGGCGAGATCCACCGGAAGGATGTTCGCCCCGGCGACACGGTCGTCGTTCGAAGGGCAGGTGATGTCATCCCGGAGGTCGTGGGCCCGGTGCCCGACCTACGCCCGGCAGGGCTCGAAGCGTGGCACATGCCGGAGCGCTGTCCGTTCTGCGACAACCCGATCGTCCTACCCGAGGGTCAGGCGAAGGCGAGGTGCACCGGAGGGTACGAGTGCCCGAGCCGGCTTCGTGAATACCTCTTCCACTTCGCGTCGCGAGGGGCGATGGACATCGAAGGTCTCGGATACAAGACGGTGGATCTGCTTCTGGCGGAGGGCATGATCTCGGATCCGGCGGACATCTACTCGCTCACGGTCGATGACCTCACCGACCTCGAGGGGTGGAAGGAGACGTCTGCGACGAATCTCGTCAACGCGATCGAGGCTTCCAAGACGCGCCCGCTCCGACACGTCATCTTCGCCCTCGGGATCGACCATGTCGGAGCAACGGTGGCTGGGCTGCTCGCACGTCGATATCGGTCGTTGCAGGCGCTCTTGGACGCCGAGGCGGACGGCATTGCGGAGATCGATGGCATCGGCCCCGAGATCGCCGGTTCGGTGCATGCCTGGTTCCGCATCGACGAGAACGTCGATCTCGTGCAGCGGCTCGGCGCAGCCGGTGTCGTGCTCGAGGACGACGACGAGACCGCCGACATGGACGAACGCCTCGCTGGAATGACACTCGTCATCACCGGCACCCTCGAGCGATTCACGCGCGATGAGGCGAAGGACGCCGTGGTCGGCCGAGGAGGCAAGGTCACCGGCTCGGTCTCCGGGAAGACATCTGCGCTCGTCGCCGGCGCCAACGCAGGATCGAAGTTGGCGAAGGCCGAATCGCTCGGTGTGCCGGTCCTGGACGAAGCGGCGTTCGCCGAGCTCCTGGACAAAGGCTCGGAGGCCCTCGGCCCCTGACGTCAGATCGCCAGGAAGGCCACGCCCAGCCCGAGCGCAATCAGGATCGGGATGGCGGCGACCCAGGTGGGTGCCGTGACGCCGTCGACCAACGGTGTCAGGAAGCCGATCGTGATGAAGATCACCGTGGCAGCGGGGACGGCGTACGGGACGAGGTCGGCCACGACGGCTTGGTCGGTGACCACGATGGCCGCCACGGCGACGAACCATCCGCCGGCGACGGTCCACGAGAAGGTCCGCAGGCCGTTGCTCGTCGCACGGAGGCGCCTCCAGAGTGCGCCCGAAGCTGCACCGAGCGTCAGGGCGGCGAGCACGACGACGAGGCTGTTGGCATAGGTCTCGTTGGGGCTGTCGACGAACAGCCCGATGATCGCTGCCACGATGGCACCGATGGCGCCTGCGACCACGCCGGCGAGCACGGGGTTCCACGTGTTCGGGTCATAGGTGTACTCGTTCATCTCACCCTGATCATTGCACGCGGAACGTCCACACGACGGTTCCCACGTCGATCTGTCTGGGGCCGATGTAGGTCGCAACCACCGTGTGATCGCCGGGCGACCATTGCTCGATGACCTTGCCTGGGCCCGGCTCGAACTGATGCCGGCCGGTTTCGACGATGCTGTCGACCTGGTCCGGGGGGATGCTGGTCCCGTCGATCTGGAATCGTGCGTCGTAGTTCGCCTCGAGATCGAGGACCACCTTGACCGGCTGGACGACGAGGTCCTGGTCTCCGGGCGAGTACGACTCGACGGCGTCGGGGAGGGTCGTGGGATCGCCGGACGGGATGAACAGCACGGCGCCGACGATCACGGCGATCAAGGCCATCGCCAAAAGGAGATACACGAGGCGATACTGGGTCGTGGTCACATCGCGATGCTACGGAGGGCAGCGGAGAAGGGTCACGCGTGGGGTAGCGTGCTCGCCGTGGAGCTCAACCCGGTGCTGGCCCATCTCGGCAATTACCCGCTGGCGACCGTTGCGAGGCGAGCGGCAGAACGGCGCGAGCGGGGTCTTCCGGTGATCGACTTCTCGATCGGCGACCCGAGGGAGCCGACGCCGCCATTCATCGCCGACGCCCTGAGAGATGCCGTTCCGGAGGTGTCGCAATATCCGACCGCCGCAGGCAGGCCGGAACTGCGGGCGGCGATCGCCGCCTATGTCTCGAGGCGCTTCGGTGTCGATGTTGATCCCGAGACCCAGGTCATCCCCACCAGCGGATCGAAAGAGGCAATCTTCTCCACGGCATTCGCCTTCGTCGATCCGCACACTCGTTCAACGGTGATCGTCCCCTCGCCGGGATACCCGGTGTACGAGCGCGGGGCGCTGTTCGCAGGTGCACAGGTGCATCGTGTGATCCTCTCCGGGGACTTCGTGATGCGTGCTCGGGACATCGAGCCGGAGGCATGGGAGCAGGCTCGTCTGGTGTGGACCTGCTCGCCCCAGAACCCGACCGGATCGGTGACCGATGCGGGTGATCTCCTCGACTTGGTCAGCGCTGCCCGTCGCCACGATGCCTTGCTCCTGTCCGATGAGTGCTACGCCGATGTGTACGAGGAAGCCGCCTATCCGTCGGGTCCGCCATCGATCCTCGAGGTCGCCGGCGATGGGTCGGCGGGCGTCCTCGCCTACCTCTCGCTGTCGAAGCGATCCGGGATGACGGGCTACCGCTCCGGTGCGGTCGTGGGCGATCCCGAGGCCATCGCAGCACTGCGGTCGTTGCGATCGACCACAGGCACCGCCTCGCCGGACTTCGTCCAGGCTGCCGGTGCAGCCGCCTGGATGGACGACGTTCATGCTGCCGAGCGGCGGACGATCTTCAGCGAGAAGCGCACGATCCTGGCAGCTGCATTCGCTTCGATCGGCATGGAGGTTGTCGCCTCCCGAGCGGGCCTGTACCTGTGGGTGCGCGTTGGCGACGACGAGGCAGTCACCCGACGACTCCTCGACCGCGGCATCGTCGTGGCACCGGGGCGTGCGTTCGGGCCGGGCGGCGAGGGACACATCCGGCTTGCGCTCGTCCCGACTCTGGAAGAATGCGATGCGGCCGCTGATGCACTCGTAAACGCTCTCGATGAAAGGGGATCCGATGGATGATCAACAGATCATCGACGCTGCATACCGGGGCGATGTCGAGCCGGCTGATGCTGCCGATGCCATTCATCGAACCATTGCGGGCCTCGATCGTGGTGAGCTTCGCGTTGCTGAGAAGGTCGAAGGCGAATGGATCGTCCATGTGTGGATCAAGGAGGCGATCTCGCTCTACTTCCGCATCATGGGGATGGAGACGATGCATGACGATCCCTTCGAGTTCCACGACAAGATCCCGTTGAAGTCGGGACTCGCCCAGGCGAACATCCGCGTGGTGCCTCCCGGAACCGTGCGCTACGGAGCGTTCTGCGAGCCTGGCGTGATCGTGATGCCTGGCTACGTCAACATCGGAGCACGCGTCGGTGGCGGGACGATGGTCGACACCTGGGCGACCGTGGGATCGTGCGCACAGATCGGTCGCAACGTGCACCTGAGCGGTGGAGTCGGCATCGGCGGGGTTCTCGAACCACCCGGCGCTCGGCCGGTCATCGTCGAAGACGGTGCCTTCATCGGCTCACGATCGATCATCGTCGAGGGCGCCCTCATCGAGCACGGAGCGGTCATCGGGGCCAACACCACGATCACGGCCTCGACGCCGATCATCGACGTCACGGGCCACGAACCGGTCGAAACGCGAGGTCGGGTACCCGCGAACAGCGTTGTGATCCCGGGGACGCGTCCCAAGCAGTTCCCAGCAGGAACGTATCAACTGCAGTGTGCGCTCATCATCGGGCAGCGAAGTGAGTCGACCGACGAGAAGACCTCCCTCAATGAGGCGCTGAGGACCTTCGAGGTGCAGGTGTGATGGACTACGAAGCCAAGATCGTCGAGACGCTCGCCGAGATCATCAACGTCCCCTCCGTGACCGGGAACGAAGATGCCCTCTGCTCGTTGCTCGAGGGTCGATTCCTCGACAAGTCCACCCGGAGAGTCGGGAACTCCCTGGTCGTCGGCGATCCGGATCGAGCGCGTCCCTTCTACGCCTTGTACGGTCACCTCGACACCGTGCCAGAGCAGGGGGAGCCCAAGGCGCGCATCGAGAACGGCAACCTCGTCGGACTGGGCGCGTCGGACATGAAGAGCGGTGTCGCCGTGATGATCGACCTCCTCGAGGACGAGTCGCTCGATCCGATCCATGACCTCGTGTTCGTGTTCTACGCGGCCGAGGAAGGCGCACACGACCTCAACGAGCTTCGCATGGTCTTGGATGCCTGTCCCTGGCTCACCGACGCAGCGCTGTCGATCGTTCTCGAGCCCACCGACCTCAACGTCGAGATCGGATGCCAGGGCGTCATCAACGCCGACGTGATCTTCCACGGCAAGAGCTCGCATTCGGCGCGTCCGTGGCTCGGCGAGAACGCCGTCACCAAGGGCGGCGCCTGGCTGTCGAAACTGCACGCAATGGAGCCGGAGCTCGTCGAGATCGGCGGGCTCGAGTATCGCGAGGTCTTCTCCGTCACGCGCGCGGAAGGCGGCATCGCCAACAACATCATCCCGCCGACCTTCATGATCAATCTGAACCATCGATTCCCGCCGATCTACTCCATCGAACAAGCCGAGGAGCGCATCCGAGCTGTAGCAGCAGATGCGGACGAGGTCGTGCTCAAGGATCGCGCCCCTGCGGGCGGCGCCGCCCCGGACGACCCTCATGTTCGGAGGCTCGAACGCGTTGCCGGCGGACGCCGCCAGGCGAAACAGGGATGGACTGACGTTGCACGGCTCACCGAACGAGGCGCGGTTGCGGTGAACTACGGGCCGGGGCTGGTTGCCCAGGCGCATCAGGTCGGGGAGTACGTCCCGATTGCGAACCTCGTCACGGCCTACGAGGTGATGCGACGATTCCTCTCGGGTGAGGGGATCGGCGGTGATTGAACCGCCGTTCGATCTCAGCGAAACCGATCGACTCCTGACCACGACGCGGGCGGTCCGCCGACGGTTGGACCTCGAGCGCGCTGTCGAGCGGTCGGTGATCCTCGAGTGCGTCGAGATCGCGTCTCAGGCCCCTACGGGATCGAATCGGCAAGGGTGGCGGTGGATCGTCGTGGACGAGCCCGACCTCAAGAAGGGTCTCGCCGACCTCTACCGCAGGGGAGCGATGGGCTACCTGACCAAGGCTCGTGCCTCTGCGCAGGACCGAGGGGATGCCCAGACGGTGCGCGTGTTCGAATCGACATTGGTTCTCGCCGACACGATGCAGGATGTGCCGGCGCTCGTGATCCCGTGCATCGAGGCACCGACCGCGAACCGAGCGCTCCCTGCCACGGCGTGGTCCGGCCTCTACGGCAGCATCTTCCCCGCAATCTGGAGCTTCCAGCTCGCCCTGCGGTCCCGCGGCCTCGGGTCCACGCTCACGACCCTGCATCTTCAGCACGCGCAGGAGGCGGCGGAACTGCTCGGGATCCCGAATGGCACCATGCAGGCTGCGCTGTTACCGGTCGCCTATACGATCGGCACAGACTTCAAACCCGCGGCTCGGCCTCCGGCTGAGACGATCGTCCACTGGAACCACTGGTGATCTCGGGCAGGCGCCCGGCCGTCGGTCGATGCTGAACCAATGAGTCGCATCGTCCTCGGTTGTGGGCTCGAACCGATGGCCTCGGAGAAGGCGCTGGCGTGCTACTCCGCACGGCGCCACCGTCATCCGAGATGCCGAGCGATCCGTGCCGACAGCGTCCGAGTCAGTGGGCCTCTCCGAGCTCGGATCGCTCGCGGGCGTCTTCGAGCGCCGGTTCGACGGTGAGGCGAGGCAGGGTCAGCGCAACCAAGGGTCCTATTCCGAATGCGAAGACGAGGGTTCCGACACCGACCGTTCCGCCGAGGAGATACCCGATGAACAGCACGGTCAACTCGATGCCTGCCCGTGCCCATCCGAGCGGGATTCCCCGCTTGGCGAGGCCGGTCATCAGCCCGTCTCTCGGCCCCGGCCCGAGGCCGGCGCCGATGTAGAAGCCCGAACCGAGGGCGACGACCAGGGTTCCACCGATCAAGAGCGACCACTGCAGCCAGGTCGAGGTCTCGCCGATCGGCCATTGCCAGAGGGTGAGATCGATCACGATGCCGATCAACAGGACGTTGAGGATCGTCCCGAGTCCGATTCGCTCGCCGAGGGGAATCCACAGCAGCAGGACCACCAGGCCCGTGATGATCCCCACCGTGCCGATCGGGATGCCGGTGTTGAATGAGATGCCCTGATGGAGGACTTCCCAGGGTGCGAGGCCGAGATCCGCTTCGACGAGCATGGCCACTCCCAGGCCGTACAGGACGAGGCCGAAGAGCAGGCGTGGCACCCTCCTGCGAAGTTCGGTCCGGCTCGGCATCGGCAGCATGACGAGACGGTACCGAAGGCGATGGCTCCACCCACTGCGTCGGTACCATCGTCGCCATGCCGGTCGACATCGATATCGCCAAGGTCGCGAAGCTCGCCAGGATCGCATTGACGGACGACGAGCTCGATCAGTACGGACACCAGCTCGAGGACATCCTCGAACATGCAGAGCGCGTGCAGGCGCTCCCCACCGAAGGCATCGAGCCAACCTCCCATCCGATGCCCATGGTCAACGGGTTCCGGCGAGACGAGGTGGGGGAGTGCCTCGACCCCGACAGCTTCCTCTCGCAAGCCCCCGACACCCGGGATGGCCAATTCCGCGTGCCGAGGATCCTCGGCGAATGACGGATCTCGCCGATCTCACGATCGCCCGTGCGGCATCGGGTCTCCGCACAGGGGAGTTCACGGCGGCGGACCTTCTCGAAGCGGTCATGCGACGGGCGACCATGACCGAAGCGCAGCTGCACGCGTACCTCACGCTCGACCACGAGGGCGCTGCGACCGCCGCCGAGGAAGCCGATCGGGCGTTTGCAGCCGGGCAAGACCACGGCCTGCTCCAGGGAATCCCGATTGCGCTGAAAGACAACATGTGCACGCGGGGCGTCGAGACGACCGCCTCATCGAAGATCCTCTCCGGGTGGGTTCCGCCCTACGACGCCACTGCGGTCGCCCGGCTGAGAGCGGCCGGTGCCGTCATCACCGGCAAGACCAACATGGACGAGTTCGCCATGGGTTCGTCAACGGAGAACTCCGCATTCGGGGAAACGCGCAATCCGTGGGACACCGATCGGGTTCCGGGGGGCTCATCTGGCGGGTCGGCGGTGGCCGTTGCCGCGGGATCGGCCTTCGGTGCGTTCGGGAGTGACACCGGCGGGTCGATTCGCCAACCGGCGGCGCTCACGGGCGTCGTGGGAATGAAGCCGACGTACGGACTCGTGTCCCGATACGGGCTCATTGCCTTCGCTTCTTCGCTCGATCAGATCGGTCCCTTCGCTCGCACGGTGGAGGATGTCGTCCTCCTGCTCGAGGCCGTTGCCGGATTCGATGCCCTCGACTCCACCAGCATCGACGAACCGACACCCGGATTCGGTGATGCGCTCCGTACCGGGGTCGAAGGGGTCCGCGTCGGCGTGGTGACGGAGTTGATGGGTGAGGGAATCGACCCGGAGGTCCGGGCCGCTGTTCAGGCGACGGTCGACCGGCTTGCCGATGCAGGCGCCGCAGTGGGCGAGGTGTCGCTGCCGTCGTCGGAGCATGCTCTCTCGGCCTACTACCTGATCGCCCCGGCTGAGTGTTCATCCAATCTCGCCCGGTTCGACGGCGTGCGGTACGGGCACCGGTCTTCGATCGAGGGCACGACCGAGGACATGATGAGCCACAGCAGGGCGGAGGGGTTCGGCCCCGAGGTGATCCGCAGGATCCTGCTCGGCACGTATGCCCTTTCCGCTGGCTACTACGACGCGTTCTACGGTCAGGCGCAGAAGGTGAGGACCCTCGTCCGGCGCGACTTCGAAGAGGCCTACGCGGACTACGACGTGTTGGTGTCGCCCACGAGCCCGACGACGGCGTTCCCAGTGGGGGAGCGGGCCCAGGATCCCCTCGCGATGTACCTCTCCGATGTGTGCACCATCCCGTCGAACCTGTCCGGCGACCCATCGATCTCTGTCCCCGTCGGGGTGGACGCCGACGGTCTCCCTGTCGGCTTCCAGATCATGGCGCCGGCGCTGGGCGAGCAGGTGCTGTTCCAGGTTGCTGCAGAAGTCGAGCGCCTGGTCGACTTCCAGGATCGTGCTCGGCTTGCCACGTCGGACGAGGTGAAGCCATGAAGCCGGGTTGGGAGGCTGTCATCGGGGTGGAGACCCATGTCGAGCTCTCGACGCGCTCGAAGATGTTCTGCCGATGCCCCGTCGATGTGGATGCAGCGCCCAACACCGCCTGCTGCCCGGTGTGCCTCGCCCTCCCTGGAGCGCTGCCGGTGCCCAACGAACAGGCCATCGAGGACATCGTCAAGATCGGCCTGGCGCTCGATTGTGCGATCAACGAGCGTTCGCTGTTCTATCGGAAGAACTACTTCTACCCCGACCTCCCCAAGAACTACCAGATCAGCCAATACACCTTCCCCGTGTGCGAGCACGGGTCGATCGAGATCGAAGCCGAGGATGGGCCCGTGACGGTGGGCATCACGCGGGTTCACATGGAGGAGGACACGGGGAAGTCCACCCACGTCGGCGATGGCGGTGGCCGCATCCATGATGCCGACCACACGCTGCTCGACTTCAATCGCGCGGGCGTCCCGCTCGTCGAGATCGTCACTGAGCCCGACCTTCGCACACCCGAGCAGGCGAGAGCGTACGGGTCCGAGCTCCAGCGCATCGTGCTCGCCCTGGGCGTGTCGGACGCCAAGCTCGAGGCGGGCTCGATGCGGTTCGACGTCAACGTCTCGGTGCGCCGCACCGGAGATCCCGAGTTCGGGACCAGGACGGAGACGAAGAACGTCAACTCTCTTCGTTCGCTCCAGCGCGTCGTCGCGTTCGAGATCGATCGACAGGTCGAGCTGATCGAGGCCGGCGGAAGCGTGACCCAGGAAACCCGCCACTGGAACGAGGAGACCGCACAGACCGCGGCCATGCGCTCGAAGGAGGAGTCCGAGGACTATCGGTACTTCCAGGACCCTGACTTGCTGCCCCTCGAGGTCTCCGAACCCTGGCGGGATGCCATCCTCGCTTCGCTGCCCGAACTGCCGGCAGACCGGAGGGCCCGTTACGTCGAGGCAGGCGCCGATGCCGCCGCTGCCGAGCTCCTTGCCGACTCCAGGGGACTGTCGAGCCGATTCGAGGAGGCGGTGGCAGCAGGAGCGAACGCGCGCACGGTGGCGATATGGCTCACGGGCGACGTCGTCGCGCACCTGCGTCGCATCGACGGAGACATCGACGCAACGGTGTTGTCCGGAGACCATCTCGCCGAGCTGTCGGCGATGGTGGAGGCTGGCGAGCTCTCTTCCTCGGCGGCCAAGGACGTGCTCACGGCCACCATCGACGGTGAGGGCTCGCCGCGCGACATCGCCGAGGCGAAGGATCTCATGCAGGTGTCAGACGTCGGCGAAATCGAGGTGGCGGTCGACGCCGTGCTGGCCGCCAATGCGGACGCCGTTGCGAAGATCGCAGATGGTGACATGAAGCCGATGGGCTTCCTCATCGGCCAGGTGATGCGCGAAACGGGTGGCAAGGCCGACCCGAAGGTCGTGCAGCAACTCGTTCGAGCCAAGACCCAAGGCTGACCTGCACACGAGGGATGACCTGGACGCCAGGGCTGACCTGAAAACCAGCGCTGCCCCGGACATCGTTGTTGACGGTCAGCCGGTGTTCCGCAGTCCAGACGCCAGGCCGTTCATCGTCAGCAGGAGCGCCCGCTGGAGGTCGGGGTCCTGTTCATCCGTCTCGCGCCATCTCCGCAGAAGCGACACCTGCAGGTAGCTGATGGGATCGAGATACCGGTCTCGAACCTCCAAGGTCCGCTTCAGCGCCGGGTCCATGTCGACGAGGCCGCGACCGGTGATCGCCGTCACGGCAGCCACGGTGCGCTCGTGCTCGGCTTCGATGATCGTGAAGACGTCGAGGTGTTCCGGCTCGGCGAGTGCTGCGTAGCGTCTGGCGATCGTGAGGTCGGTCTTGGCGAGCGTCATCTCCACGTTGGAGATGAACGTGCGGAAGAACGGCCAGTTCTCGTAGAGGTCCTTCACCTCGTCGAATCCATGGGCGGTGATTGCGGCCTCGAGTCCGGTGCCGACCCCGAACCACCCTGGCACGATCTGGCGGGACTGCGTCCACCCGAACACCCACGGGATCGCCCGGAGGCCGGCGATCGAGAATTCGCCGGTTCCGGGTCTGCGTGCGGGTCGGGAGCCGATGTTCATGTTCCCCAACTCGTCAACCGGGGTGGTGGCCAGGAAGTACGGCACCAGGTGCTCGGAGTCGATGAGTCCCCGGTATGCAGCAAACGCTGCGTCGGACACGGTCGTCATCGCGGCGTCCCACCGATCGAGCACCTCGGCGGGCTGTCGGGCCTGGCGGTGAAGGAGTGATGCTTGAAGCGTGGCGGCGACCGTGAGCTCGAGGTTCCGGCGGGCGAGCGAGGGAAGCGCGTACTTGTCCGAGATCACTTCACCTTGCTCGGTGATCTTGATCGACGCGTCGACCGTTCCCCAAGGCTGAGCCAATATCGCCGCCTCGGTGGGACCGCCGCCGCGGCCGACGGTGCCTCCGCGACCGTGGAACAGCCGGAGCGAGATGCCATACCGCCGTGCGAGGTCGCGCAGGTCACGCGATGCCCGGTAGAGCTCCCATTGGCTCGTGGCGATCCCGGCGTGTTTGTTCGAGTCCGAATACCCGAGCATCACTTCCTGGACATCGCCGCGGAGTCGCAGATGCTCCCGATACGGCTCGAGAGCGAGCATCGCTTCCATGAGGGAGGCAGCAGCCCGCACCTCATCGATCGTCTCGAAGAGCGGCACGAAACCGATTCGGGCGACACCCACGTGGGTGTCGATCAGGCCGGCTTCTCTCGCGATCACCATGGCGGCGAGGATGTCGTGTGGGCCCCGTGTCTCAGACACGATGTACGACTCGATCACGTCGTGTCCGTAGCGATCCTGCGCCTCCCGGATCGCCCGCATCGTCTCGAGGGTGTCCGCTGCGTACCCGGTGAGGTCCGTCGCGTTCGTGATGATGGGCCGATGGCCCGAGAGCTCTGCGGCCAGGACCTGCGTCGGATCCGATTGGCGGTCGTAAGCGATGCCTGCGGCGTCGTACATCGCCTCGATGGTGTCGTGGAGGCGGCTGGCATGCTGGCGGACATCCATGGTCGCCAGCCGGAACCCGAATGCCGATACCACGTGGATGAGCCTGCTCACGGCGCCAGCTGCGAGGGTCTCGCCCCGGTTGCGTTGCAGCGAGTCCCGGATCAACACCAGGTCGTCGATCAGGTGAGCCTCGTTGGCGTACGCCGCCGCTCCATCGGGCCTGAGTCCCGCCTCGTACGCTGCCAGCGTGTTCAGCAGTCGCTGATGGATGAAGGCGAGCTTCTGGCGGTACGGCTCCCCGGCCGACAGAGCGGTGAACCGTGCGTGGACCTCGGGGAACTGAACGGCTTCGGCTTCGAGGGACGAGTAGATCTCATCGTCGATGGCGACGATCCTGTCGGACGCAGAGAGCTCGGCCGCAAGAGCCTCGACGGCCTCGATCAGATTCCGCACTGCGTGAATGTGCTGAACGCGCAGGACGTCGAGCGTCACGTCCGGGGTGACATTCGGGTTCCCGTCACGATCGCCTCCCACCCACGTGCCGAACGAGAGCGGACGAGCCCCGGGCTCCAAGGCAATGCCGAACGACGACAGTTGGTGGTCCAATTCGCCATAGATCTCGGGCACCGGACCGTGGAACAGGGCATCGAAGAAGTGGATCACGGAACGTGCCTCGTCCGCAGGTGTCGGCCGTTCGACCCGTAGTTCGTCGGTCTGCCACATCGCGTCGATCAGCTCGGCGATGCGGCGCTGCGACCGCTCACGCTCCGATGGCGTGGCGGATGGGTCGCGATGCTCTCGAAGCAGCGACGCAATCTCGACCGTCTTGGCCTGGACGGATCGTCGAACGGCTTCGGTCGGGTGTGCAGTGAACACGGGGCGAACGGCGAGCCGCTCGGTCGTCTCCTCGATCGTCGACGGGTCGAGATCGGCCTCGGCGATGAGCGAGGCTGCGTGTGCGATGTCGGTGGGGAGAGCGTTGATGTCGTAGCGGTGCTCCTGCTCGGCCACGTTCGCCAGCGAGAAGAAGGTCGAGAACGCTCGGACGAGCTGGATCGTCTCCTCGAGGCTCCTGCCATCGAGCAGCTTCTCCAGTTCGTCGGCCGCTTGGGCGCTTGCGGCGGTATCGGATGTGTCGCGGACGCGCTTGGCGAGCTCGCGTACCCGTTCGACCAGGTCGAGCAGAGCTTGGCCGTGCTGGCGCACGAGTGTCTCGCCGAGCAGCGAGCCCAGCAGTCTCACATCTGCCCGCAGCGCGGCGTCGAGCGTCTCGGTGCGTTCGGTCATGGGCCGCAGGGTACCCGGGCACGAGTCGGTGCCCGGTCCCCGCCGGACGCACGAAGGTCGGTCTAGTTTTCTGGTCGATGAGCTTCCTCACCGACGTGCTGGCGGATGCGTGGGACTATCTGAGCGGCTCTCCGAACGAGCTCGGAGAGGTCGTTGCGCTGACGCTCGCCGTGTCTCTCACGGCCACCATCTTCGCCTCGGTGGTGGGTGTGCCCACGGGTGCCTGGCTCGGCTGGACCGCTTTCCGAGGTCGCGGCCTCGTGATGGCCGGCGTCAACGTGGGCATGGGAATACCGCCGGTCCTGGCGGGTCTGTTCGTCTTGTTGCTCCTATGGGGAGACGGTCCGCTCGGCGGCCTGGGTCTGTTGTTCACACCCGGCGCCATGGTCGCCGTGCAGACCCTCCTGGCGATTCCCATCGCCATCGGTGTCACAGCGGCTGCCGTGTCGGGCCTGTCGCCCGCAGCCGACGAGCAACTTCGCGCCCTCGACCTCGGCAATGCGCAACGGCTGCGCGTGGTGCTCTCGGAGAGTCGCGCCGGCGTGATCGCTGCGATCGCAGCGGCGTTCGGCCGCGTCGTTTCGGAAGTCGGGGCCGTCATCATCGTCGGGGGAAACATCGCAGGCGAAACCCGGGTGTTGACGACTGCGATCGTCCAGGAGAGCCGGCAAGCGAGATTCGGTGCGGCCGTCGCCTTGGGGCTGGTGCTGCTCGGCATCTCCCTCGTCGTCAACCTGGGCCTCACCTGGCTTCAGGGTTGGGAGCGACGGCATGCATGAGGCGCTCCGCTTCGAGAGGCTCCGGTTTCCCGACGACGGATCGGTGGTCGACGTCGACGATTTCGACGTGAGCCGGACGGAACGCGTCGGGCTGTATGGGCCGAACGGCGCAGGTAAGACCACGCTGCTCAGACTGCTCGCCGGGACGACCGCGGGGGCGACCCGCAACCCGTCGGTCGCCTACCTCCCGCAGCGCCCGTATCTGTTCCGTGGCTCCGCCCGGTCGAATCTCCTCCTCGGAGTGGATGACGAGGTGTCAGCGATCGAAGCGGCCGAGCGGCTGGGTGTCATGTCCGTGCTCGATGGCGACGCTGCCACGCTGTCGGGAGGGGAGCGGCAGCGCATCGCCATTGCGCGCACGCTTGCTGATCGCCATCCCCTGGTGGCACTCGACGAACCACTCGCCGCCATCGATCGAGCCGATCGCAACCGGGTGATCGACGTGATCCGTGATCGAACGGTGGACCGAGCGCTGGTGTGCGTGACACATGACTTCGAAGCTGCGCTGGCCATCGCCGAGACCCTCGCCGTCATGGACGGTGGGCGGATCGTGCAACGCGGACCGATCCACGATGTGGCGGCGGATCCAGCGACTCGCCGGGTGGAGGACATCATTGGCATCTCGAACGTCCTCCGGGGCCGCGTCACGGCGCACGATGCCGGTCTGTCGGTGGTGTCGGTCGGCTCGCATTCGTTCCTCGTGGCAGCCGAGGCGCCGATCGGCGCAGATGTCGTCATTCGATTTGGCGCAGGGACGGTTGCGGTCCACGCCAGCCCACCGAGCGGGGGCTCCCAGCGCAACGTGATTCCCGGTGTTGTGGCGTCGATCGTCGATCGCGGGGTGATGGTCGAGATGACCTTGGGCGGAGACCAGGCGTTGGCCGCCGTGGTCACGCAAGGGGCGTTGGACGCCCTCGGGGTCGAGGAGGGCTCGGCGGTCTGGTTTGCCATCAAGACGGCCGCCATCGAGGTCGTGGCGGTGCGATGAGGCGGACCGTGGCGATGATCGCCGTGATCGCTGTTGCTGCGGTGTCGTGTTCGGCAAACACCGAAGACCGCGTCGTCGTTGCGGCGGGCACCACGCTGGTCGATTCCGGATTCCTGCCGTCCGTGGTCGAGCGCTTCGAAGCATCGCACCCGGACATCGCCGTGTCGGTTGTGGGCTTGAGCTCGGCGGAAGCGTTCGCGTACGGCTCAACCGGCACGGCGGATGTGCTGATCACCCACGATCCAGCAGGACTTGCGACGTTCCTCGACGACCATCCCGACGCAACGACGACCGTGGTCTTCTCCAGCGAGTTCCTGCTCGCAGCGCCGTCGGGCTGGACGTTCGACGATGAGTCGGTCGTAGATGCCTTCCGCTCGATCGCAACGCAGCGGCGGGAGTTCGTATCACGTGACGATCGATCCGGCACGAACGTGCGCGAGCTCACGATCTGGAGCGAAGCCGGTATCGATCCGTTGGATGAGCCGTGGTACACGCGCACCGGCTCGGGGATGGTGTCGACCCTCTTGATCGCCGATGAACGGGACGCAGCGACCCTCGCCGAGCGGGGAGCCTTCCTCGCTGCGTCCGATGCCCTCAACCTCGTCGAATACCCACTCGAGCGAGATGATCTGTTGGACAACCCGTACGACGTGACCGTTGCAAGCGAGTCTTCCGGTGGTGACGAGTTCGCCTCGTGGCTCGTCGATCGTGACGGAAGGGAAGCCATCACCGTGGCCAACGAAGCACTGTTTGGATCCGAGGTCTATCGACTGCCGTAACCTCGCGATCACGCACGGAGTGTGGTGAAGGCACGGCAGCGAGGGAGGGGAGCACCCGATGACCAGGCCGCAGGTCATCATCGCCGAGGCGATCGCAGCCGAGGGGATCGGCGCGCTGTCCGAGAGCGCGGAAGTACTCGACATGGTCGGTGCATCTCGTGACCAGTTGCTCGGCGCAATGCCCGCCGCCGCGGCGATCATCGTCCGATCGGCCACCAAGGTCGACCGCGAGATGATCGAGGCCGCACCCGACCTCGCAGTGATCGGGCGCGCAGGCATCGGCACCGACAACATCGACCTCGATGCCGCCACGGAGCACGGGGTGATGGTCGTCAATGCGCCCAACGCCAACACGATCTCGGCGGCCGAACACACCCTGGCGCTCATGCTCGCTCAAGCACGTCGCGTTCCGGAGGCCGATCAGAGCCTCAGGGAAGGGCGATGGGACCGCTCGAAGTTCCAGGGCGTCGAGCTACACGGCAAGACCCTCGGTGTCCTCGGTCTCGGCAAGATCGGAACGCTGGTGGCTCAGCGCGCTTCGGCCTTCGGGATGCACATCGTTGCGTACGATCCCTACGTGTCCGAGGATCGCGCTCGCCGCCTCGGCGTCGCCCTCCGGCCGCTGGACGAGGTACTCGCCTCAGCGGACATCGTCACCATCCACCTTCCACGGACCTCCCAGACCGAGAACCTCATCGACGAAGCGACGATCTCGAGGATGAAGGACGGTGTGCGCATCATCAACGTCGCACGAGGCGGGATCGTCAACGAACAGGACCTGGCAGACGCCGTGAGCAGTGGCAAGGTCGGGGGAGCTGCGGTGGACGTCTTCGAGACGGAGCCCACGACGGAAAGCCCGCTCTTTGGCGTTCCGCAGATCACCGTGACGCCCCACCTCGGTGCAAGCACGAAGGAAGCACAGGGCAAAGCAGGGATCGCCGTTGCCGAAGCCGTCGCCGCCGCCCTCACGGGTGAGCTCGTGCTGAGCGCCGTCAATCTCGATCTCGGGCCGGTCGTGTCTCCACGGGTGAAGCCCTTCATCGGGCTCGCCGAGCAGCTCGGGAAGATCTTCACCGCTCTCGCCAAGGGCCTCCCGTCCGAGCTCGAGGTCCTGGTGCAGGGTGAGTTGGCGGAGGATCCGGTGAAGCCGATCGCCCTGTCCGCATTGAAGGGGACGCTGGCGGCGAGCAGCGAAGTCCCGGTGTCGTACGTCAACGCACCCCTGATCGCAGAGGCCAGGGGCGTATCGGTGATCGAGGAGTCGCAGCTCGAGGTCGAGGACTACCAGTCGATCGTGCGGATCAGCGGCGAAGTGAACGGTCGCAAACGCACCGTTGCCGGCACCGTCATGGCCCGCAAGGGTGCAGCGCTGATCGGGCTCGAAGGGTATGCCATCGAGGTGCCGATGACGGATCACATGCTGCTCATCCGCAACGACGACATTCCCGGCTGCATCGGACGGGTCGGCACGTACCTGGGCGACATCGGCAACAACATCGCCGACATGGTGGTCGGCCGTTCCCGGGAGGGGGCTGCGGCCATGATGGGGATCGCTCTCGACGGCCCCGTCACCGACGAGCAGTTGGACGGCTTGCTGGCTCTCGAGGGCATTGCCGCTGCGCGCTACGTGGACCTCAGCTGAGCGCGTCCGCCGCGTCCCAACGCCGTCCTGCACCGACGCCGTCTCAGATGAGCCACCAGGTCACCCAACCCGCGCCGAGGCCGTAGAGGCCGGCGACGACGTCGTCCATCGTCACGCCGACCGATCCCGGCAGCTGCTCTGCCTGCGCAACGCCAGGCAAGACCTTGAAGATGTCCGCCAGGCGTGCGATCACCACGGCCACGACCCACGGCCAGCCGCTCAACCCGATGACCGCCACGAAGGTGCCTGCAATCTCGTCGATCACCACCCAGCCCGGATCCGCGTGATCGTGGGCAAAGGGCGCTGCGGACCACAACGACAGCCCGAACGCAACGAGAAACGCCGTCGCGCCCACCCACCATGGCTGATCCCACCACAAGAGTGCCAGGAGTGCGGCGAGCCCGGCTCCGAAGGTCCCCGCCCCAGCGTGGCTTCCCCACAATCGCGACGGAACGAAGCCGATGAAGAATCCAGAGGCCACGAATCTGTGCATCGTGGCCGCACGCTATCAGCGTGCCGGTGTCATGCCCGTTCCCGGCTGGCCGCGGGCCGTCGCTACCGTTGCGCTGTCCACCGACCGAGGAGCCCATGAGGCCAGATCAGCTCGGCGACTACCGGGTCCCATCCGATGCGCACCTCCATCCCGACGGGGACACGGTGGCGTTCGTCGTGACGCAGATGGACCTCGAGGCCGACGAGTACGTGTCGTCGATCTGGATGCTCGACGGTGACGTAGCTCGTCCCTTCACCACGGGCCGGCGCGATCGGTCACCGCGCTGGTCATCGGACGGATCCACGCTTGCGTTCCTGCGCACCGAGGGTGCTCAGGACCCAGGAGCCCAACTCGCCCTGATGCCCTTCGGCGGCGGTGAGGCGACGGTGGTCACGTCCCTGGATATCGGGGTCAGCGACTTCGCGTGGTCTCCGGAGGGTGACCGGATCGCCCTCGTGGCGGCCGAACACGTCGATGGCATCGACGATGACGACGAGCGTGCGCGCCGCCCGCGGCGCATCCATCACCCTGCTTTCCGCTTCGACGACAAAGGCTGGCAATACGACCGAAGAGCCCACCTGTGGATCCTCGATGTCACAACTGGCGCCCTGACCCCCCTGACCGGCGGTGATCACGACGAAGGATCGCCCGCGTGGAGCCCAGACGGCGAAACGATCGCGTATCTGTCAGCCGCGGACGACGACCGGTGGCTGGATCCTCGCGGGTACGTCTTCACGGTGCCCGCGGCCGGCGGTCAGCCCTTGCGGATGACAGGGCGGGGATCTTGGTCCTGGGTCGGGTACGGACCGGACGGGTCACTGTTCGCCCTCGGTGATGAGCTCGACAGGATGCGCCTCGATGCGCTCCCGCTCCAGCGGCTCGGACGTGATGGCCTCGAGCGGATCACCGACCTCGATCGGAACCTGATGCCCGGGCATCCTCCCGGGGTGCTCGCCGGGCCCAGGTTCCTCGACGATGGGACCGTGCACTGCGTCCTCGAGGACCAGGGCACCGAGCGAGTCGTCGAGATCCACCCCGACGGCTCGGTCGAACCCGTGGTCGGCGGCCGCCGGGTCGTCACCGGGTGGGATCCTCGGCCCAATGGCTCCGGTGCCGTGTTCACGGCCACCACACCGACGAACCCAGGCGAGGTGTACCGGTGGGACGGGACCGGTGAACGCCAGGTCACGGACCTCAACGGAGACTTCCGGCGCAATGCTGCCCTCGTCGAGCCCGCCGAGTTCACCTTCGAATCCGAGCCGGGAGTCGACATCCACGGCTGGGTCTTGCTTCCACCGGGAGACGGGGACGTCCCGCTACTGCTCAACGTCCACGGTGGGCCGGCCACGCAGTACGGGTGGGGCTTCTTCGACGAGTTCCAGGTCTACGTCGGAGCAGGCTACGGGGTGGTCGCCGTGAACCCGAGAGGATCGTCGGGATACGGGGACACCCACGTCAAGACCCCGCAAGGCAGGTGGGGAGATGAGATACCACCTGACCACGCCGATCTCATGCGTGCGCCTGATGCGGCCGCTCAGCGGTTCCCGCGGCTCGATCTCGACCGCCTCGGCATCATGGGTGGCTCGTATGGCGGCCTGTCGACGGTGATGTTGACATCCATGGATCAGCGGTATCGATCGGCCGTTGCAGAGCGCGGTGTCTACAACTGGGTCTCGTTCGCAGGCACTACCGATATCCCGTGGTTCGTCCCGCTGTATCTCGACGCGGATATGGTCGACGGCGCAGACATCTTGTGGCCTGCGAGCACGCTGCGCCGCGTGCGCGAGGTCACCACCCCCACCTTGGTCATCCACTCTGAGGGCGATCACCGCTGTCACGTCGAGCAGGCCCAACAGCTCTTCATGCAGCTCTACCGACAGGGGACGAAGACCGAGCTCCTCCTGTTTCCCGAGAACGAAGGGCACGAGATGTCGAGGAGCGGGACGCCGCGCCATCGGGTGGAGCGCTTCGAGGCGATCCTCGAATGGCACGGCGCCCACATCGGCGGCTGATGCCGCACCGCACAAACCGACGGCACCTGCCAGACTGTGCGCCATGAATCCGACTGAACTCATCTGGATGGATGGTGAGATGGTTCCGTGGGATGAGGCCACGGTCCACGTCCTCACCCATGGGCTCCACTACGGGACCGGTGCCTTCGAGGGCATCCGGGCATACGAGACGCCGAACGGCACCGCGGTATTCCGCTTGACCGATCACATGGACAGGCTCCGGCGATCGTGCAAGGCCCTCGGCATCCCGATGTCCTACGAGGTCCGCGAGCTCGTGGAGGCCGCGAAGGACGTGATCCGCGTCAACGATCTGCGATCGTGTTACGTGCGCCCGGTGACGTTCTTCGGCACCGGATCGATGGGTCTCAACCCCGCTGGTGCGAACGTCCACATGGTGATCGCATCGTGGGAGTGGGGTGCGTACCTCGGCGAGGAGGGCGTTCGCAACGGCATCCGGGTCGCGGTGTCCTCCTGGCGAAGGATCAGTCAGCAGGCCTTCATGCCCGATGCGAAAGGCACTGGCGGCTACATGAACTCGGTGCTCGCCAAGACGGCGGCCATCCGGGCCGGGTACGACGAGGCCTTGATGCTCAACGACGACGGGCTGATCGCCGAGGGCTCCGGAGAGAACCTGTTCATGGTGAGAAAGGGGATCGTGCACACGCCCCCGACCTCTGCAGGCGCTCTCGACGGCATCACCCGAGACACCGTGTATCAGCTGCTCGTCGAAGAGGGCCACGAGATCCGTGAGACGCAGATCACGCGCACCGATCTGTACTACGCGGACGAGGTGTTCTTCACGGGCACGGCAGCCGAGGTCACCCCGGTTCGGGAAATCGACGACCGCGAGGTGGGCGACGGCAAACCCGGCGCCGTGACGCGTCGCGCCCAAGAGCTCTACATGGGCACCGTCAAGGGCGAGATCGCTCCACACCCTGAGTGGCTCGAATACGTCTGACCGCCGACGGAGCGATGCGCAACTGGATCCCCACGCCGCCTACCGTTCCCGCGACCGAGATCAGCCGTTGGGAGTGGCCATGAAGATCGTTCGCGTCGACGCCGAGGCAGACGACATCACCTATGGCGCCGTCGAGCCCGACGGAATACGGCTCTTCCACGGATCTCCGTTCTTCCAGTGGGAGCGCTCTGAGACGGTGTTGCCCATCTCCCAGGTGAAGCTGCTTGCACCGGTGATCCCGACCAAGATCGTCGCCGTCGGGAGGAACTACGTGGATCACGCTGCAGAAATGGACAGCGCCGTGCCGGAATCCCCCGTGATCTTCCTCAAACCACCGACGGCGGTGATCGGCCCCCTGGCGCCCATCAAACGTCCACCCGAGTCCTCCCGCGTCGACCACGAGGGTGAACTCGCCGTCGTGATCGGCAAGGTGGCCCGGAGTGTGCGCCCAGAGGACGTCGGGCCGCACATCCTCGGCTACACGGCCGCCAACGACGTCACGGCTCGCGATCTTCAGCGCAGCGACGGCCAATGGACGAGAGGGAAGGGGTTCGACACCTTCTGTCCTCTCGGGCCGGCCATCGATACCGAATTCGACCCATCCGAGGCCAACGCGATCACATGCTCGGTCAACGGAGAGATCCGCCAAGAGGGCAGCACCGCCGACATGGTCTTCGGTGTCGCGGAGCTGGTGTCGTTCGTGTCGTCGGTCATGACGCTGCTGCCGGGCGATGTGATCCTCACCGGTACACCGGCCGGCGTGGGCCCCATGATGGAGGGGGACCACGTGGAGGTGGAGATCGAAGGAATCGGCGTGCTCATGAACCCGGTGGTGAATGCATGAGCGTCCGTGTCCGCTTCGCCCCGTCGCCGACAGGATTCCTTCACGTGGGGGCTGCCCGCACGGCGCTCTACAACTACCTCTTCGCCCGGGCCGAGGGCGGTGTGTTCATCCTTCGCTCGGACGACACGGACACTGCCCGGTCTTCGCAGGAGTACCAAGACGACATCCTGGAGCACCTGCGATGGCTCGGGCTGGAGTGGGACGAGGGCTACGGACTCGGCGGCCCCGGGACATTCCGCCAGTCGGATCGGTACGAGCGCTACGCCCAGGTCGCCGCCGAACTCGTCGAGTCGGGCGCTGCGTACTACTCGTTCGTCACACCCGATCAGCTCGACCAGTTCAAGCAGGACGCTCGCACGGCCGGGACCTCGCCCGCATACGACGGAAGTCTCGAGCCAGAGCCAGCCGAGGCCGGGCGGAGGCAGTCGGAGGGCGAATCCGCCGTCGTCAGGTTCCGCGTTCCCAGGCCGGGGGAGACCGTCTTCACCGACGTGGTACGGGGGGACATGCGGTTCGAGCACGCTCAGGTCGACGACTTCGTGATCCTGCGGTCTGATGGCAGGCCCACCTATCACCTCGCTTCGACCGTCGATGATGTGGACTACGGCATCACCCACGTGATCCGTGGTGAAGACCTTCTCTCCTCGACGCCGAAGCACATCCTGCTCACCGAGGCGATGGGCGGTGTGCCTGCGACCTATGCGCATCTGTCGCTCTTGATGGGCCCTGACGGGAAGAAGCTCTCCAAGCGTCACGGAGACACGGCCATGGCCGCGTACCGTGAGGCCGGCTACCTCCCCGAGGCCGTGAACAACTATCTCGCTCTCCTCGGCTGGTCGGCATCCGAGGACGACGACGATGTCGTATCGATGGCCGACATGATCGCGAGGTTCGACCTCGGTGCCCTGTCGCGGAATCCGGCGGTGTTCGACACGAAGAAGCTCGATTGGATGAATGGCGTATACATCCGCAACCTCGACGACGAGGCATTCGTGGCCATGACCCTGCCCGACCTCGAGCGGTCACTGGGTCGCAGCCTGAGCGCCGAGGAGGTCGAACGCTTCCGCGATCTCGTGCCCCTCGTGAAGGAGCGGACGAAGGTGCTTCCCGAAGTCTCCGAGCAGGTGCTCTTCCTGTTTCGGCCGCTCGATGGATACGACGAGGCGTCCTGGGAGAAGGTGATGGAGACTCCGGAGGCTGCCGTTGCGCTCGACGGGGCCATCGAAGCCTTGACCGACCTCGATCCATGGACCACCGAGGCGATCGATGGGGCTCTCCGAGACATGCTCGAGAGCGAAGGACTGTCCGCTCGGAAGGGATTGCAGCCCCTTCGCGTCGCAGTGTCCGGTTCGACGGTGAGCCCACCATTGTTCGAATCGCTCGAGGTTCTCGGACGCGACGAGACGATCGCCCGGTTGCGAGCTGCCCGTGCGGAGTTGGCGTGACGAATCCGCCGGCCGACGCCCAGATCACGTTCCTCCCGGCGCGGGATCTGGCTGCGAGCCGGGAGTTCTACGAGGGCGTGCTCGGCCTGCAATTGGTCCTCGACCAGGCGTCGTGCCTGATCTTCCGAACAACGGACCAGGCATACCTCGGCGTGTGCGAGCACCTCGAGCCGTTGGCCGGCAGGAGTGTGGTCGTCACCATCGTCAGCGATGACGTCGACGGCTGGTGCTCGCGCATCGAAGAGCGGGGTGGCACGGTTGAGACGGGACCCGAGCACAACGACCGATTCTCCATCTATCACGCGTTCGTCCGCGACCCGGACGGTCACCACATCGAGATCCAGCGATTCGATGATCCGAACTGGTCGACCTCCGGGGGCGGCCAGTGGTGAAGCTCGGGACCGTGGTCCTGGGCGCTGAGGACGTCCGGCAGGCGGTCGACTTCTGGTCTCGGGCCCTCGGCTACGAACCGGTGTCGTTTCCCGACAGTGCGAACGAGTTCACGATCCTGGTCCCTCCATCCGGAGTCGGGACCAGGGTGGCCCTCCAGCGGGCCGACACGCCGGTACAAGACCATCCCCGGGTGCATCTCGACCTGGTCGTCGACAACGCCGCAGAGCAGGCTTCCGAGATCGACCGGCTGATCGCCTTGGGCGCGACCCAGGTGGATTGGGACCTGTACCCACCCGAACCGGACTTCGTCGTGCTCGCCGATCCAGTGGGCAATCGCTTCTGCATCGTCGACAAGAGCCACCGAGGCTGAACCCGCATCCGGCATCGCCCCCGTCGCCGGTCGTGCCGCTCGGCGAGAGGGCGCTCAGCTCCGCATGAACCGGCGCTACCGCCTTGCTGTGGGATGGGTCGGTGCGGCTGACGCCGCCCGTCCGGATGTTTCTTCCAGGTACCAGGTACTAGGTACCAGGTACGACGAAACCTCGGCGGTTGCCGAGGTTTCGTGTCGTAGCCCCGACCGGGTCGGACTCGCTGGGCGAGTCCGCATGAACCGGCGCTACCGCCTTGCTGTGGGATGGGTTGGTGCGGTTCGCCGCCCTCGAAAGGCGGAAGCCTCCCGCTGTCGCAGGAGGCTTCTCGTTTTGTAGCCCCGACCGGATTTGAACCGGCGCTACCGCCTTGAGAGGGCGGCGTCCTAGGCCGCTAGACGACGGGGCCGCGTGGGCGGATGCTACTCCGCCAGCTCGGGGGGAAGGACTCGAACCCTCAATAACGGGACCAGAACCCGGCGTGTTGCCAATTACACCACCCCCGAAGGCGAACGAAATCATACGTTTCGACCCGGTCTACTTGCAACGGATGGCAGCAACGGGTCCTTGGGTGTCCCCCGTGGGAACGCGAAGTCTGACAGAATGGTGGCGGCGAGAAACGAAGGGAGACCATGTTCACGCAAGAAGAAGCGCGAATGGCGAAGACGGCAACAGGGCTCTGGTGGGTCTGGCTGGTCGTCGGCATCATCTGGATCCTCATTGCCCTGATCGTGCTGCAGTTCGACACGACGTCTGCGGTGACGATCGGCGTCCTCACCGGTGTGATCTTCATCGTCGCCGGGCTCCAGTACTTCTTTGTCGCCTCGCAAGTCGAGGGATGGAAGTGGCTGTACTTCCTGATCGGGCTGATCCTGGTGATCGGCGGATTCGTCGCACTGGTGTACCCGGGGCGCACCTTCCTGATCATGGCGAACATCCTCGGGTTCCTGTTCGCCATCACGGGGATCTTCTGGATCGTGGAGGCGTTCGTGCGGCGGAGCTTCGACGACCTGTGGTGGCTCGGGTTGATCTCCGGCATCATCATGGTGCTGCTGGGCTTCTGGCTCGGAGGGCAGCTGATCGGCGTCCAAGCGACCACCCTCGTGGTGTTCGTGGGGCTCTGGGCTCTGTTCCGGGGGATCCTCGACATCGTGACGGCTTTCCAGGTACGAAGTCTCGGCAAGGACATCGACGACTTGACGGAGTCGGCGGCCGCCTGATCGGTTAAAGCAACAGAGGGGCACCCGCACGTCCGGGTGCCCTTCCTCGTGCGACGACGCATCTCACCGTCGGTACCGGGTGCCGTCCTCGGACATGAACCGCGTCCCCGTGGCTCGGTTCCCAACGCCAAGTAGGGTGCCCGGGGAAGGGAGGCCTCGTGGGCATCAGTGGTGACGTACTGCTCGTCCTGCTGTTCGTCGTCTACGCCCTGTTCTCTCGCCGCCTGGCACACAGTTCGTTCACCGCCCCGATGCTCTTCACGGCTGCCGGGCTCCTTGCAGCGACGGACTTCTTCGGTTCTGCTGCCGTCGACACGTTCGCGCTCGAATTGCGAAGCGACACCGTGCAGTTGTTGCTCGAGGGCACGCTTGTCATCGTGCTGTTCTCGGACGCTGCTCGCATCGACTCCCGATACGTACGCACGACGGCCTTCCTGCCGACGAGGCTCCTGCTCATCGGCCTTCCGCTGACCATCGCGTTCGGAACCGCCGTTGCGCTCCTCGTCGAGCCGGAGCTGGGGTTCTGGTCTGCGGCAATCATCGCCATCATCCTCGCTCCGACCGATGCCGCGCTCGGCGAGTCGGTGGTCTCCAACGAGCGAGTCCCGGTGCTCGTGCGTCAGGGCCTCGCCGTCGAGAGCGGGCTCAATGATGGGCTCGTCGTGCCACTGCTCGCGATCGCCCTGGCTGCGGCCGACAGCGAGATGACAACCGCGGCGGGAGTCGCTGAGCTCTTCCTGAAAGAGATCGGCCTGGCCATCCTGATCGGGGCCGGCGTCGGTTGGTTGGGTGCGCGTGCGGTTCGAGCCTCCTCCGCGGCAGGCTGGATGGGTCGAGAGGGGCGCCAGGTGCTCGTCGTGTTCCTCGCTGTGCTCTGTGCCCTGCTTGCGATCCCCGTCGACGCAAGCGCATTCATCGCCGCATTCATCGGCGGAGCGGTGTTCGGTGCCGGCACACGGGGGCAGTTCCCCGAGATCTGCCATTTCTCGGAAGGTGTCGGGCACCTCATGACGATGCTGGCCTTCTTCATCTTCGGATCGGCGATCCTCTACCCGTCGCTCGAGACCATTGGTTGGCGCGCCTTCCTGTATGCCATCTTGAGCCTCTCAGTGATCCGGTTCGGCGCCGTTCTCGTATCGCTCATCGGAACGAAGCTGATGTTCCCGACTCAGGCCTACGTGGGCTGGTTCGGGCCACGGGGTCTCGCCTCATTGGTGTTCATGGGCACCGTCGTCGTCGAGTCGGACACGGAGTTCGCAGCGTTGATCATCAACGTCGCGGCAGCAACCGTAGCCCTCAGCGTCTTGCTCCATGGTGTGTCGGCGTGGCCCGCATCGAACCGATACGCGCAGTGGTACGAGCGTTCGGAAGAAGCCGATCCCGAGCCGATGGTCGAAGGTCAGGAAGTCAAGATGGTCCCGCACCGAAGTCCGGGCGACGTCGCCAGTATGGATCGCTAGAGAGGTCGGCCGACGAGGCCCGTCAGGCGGTCGTTGCCTCGCGGGACATCTCCACGGCGGGTCTCGGGTCCACGTCGCCCTTCACCGGCCAGTACGACATCGCCCGCTCGGCCATCGCCGTGATCGTCAGCGATGGATTCACTCCGAGGTTCGCACCGATCGCCGAACCATCGACCACTGACAGGCCGTCGTATCCGAACACGCGGTGGTACTGATCGATCACGCCGGTCTCGACATCGGAGCCGATTGGCGCTCCGCCCAGGATGTGGGCGGTTGTGGGCGTGTCGAAGAGCACCTCGTTGACCGAGCCCATGGGATCCCCACCCATGGCCGCCGCTGCCAGCCGAGCTGCGTCGTTGGCCTCGGGAATGTACGTCGGATTCGGCTCGCCGTGGCCCTGTTCGGAACTCAATCGCGACCCGAAGAGCCCACGTTTGCGAATCAGCCGGATGCTGTTGTCGCGGCTCTGCATCACCAAGAGGATCACCGTGCGCTGAGACCACTTCCACACCGACAACGACCGCAGGAAGGTGAGCGGGTGACGGACCACGGACTGGAGGAACCGGATCTGCCTGGGCACACCGGTTCCGCCATCGACGAGCACCGTCGCGAGCAGGCCGAGCGCGTTCGATCCCGGGCCGTACCGAACGGGCTCGATGTGGGTATCGGGTTTGGGATGGATCGATGACGTGATGGCAGGGCCGATGGAGTAGTCGACGTCACGCCGCCGGGCGACCGCTCCCACCAGGGCCTCGCTGTTGGTGCGCGTCTGGTAGCCGATGCGCTCAGACAGGTGAGGGAGACGACCCCGATCCCGTAGCTCCAGGAGCAAGCGCGTCGTGCCGAGGGCCCCTGCGGAGAACACGACGTGATCCGCCCGATACGTCGTGCGCCGTTGCGAGATGCCAGGGCGCTTGGCCGTCACCTCCCATCTCCCGTTACCACGTTCGAGGTCGACGACCTGCTGTTGCTCTCGGACCTCTGCTCCGTTGCGCTCCGCAAACCACAGGTAGTTCTTGTCGAGCGTGTTCTTTGCGTTGTGTCTGCATCCGACCATGCAGTTCCCGCACCCGATACAGCCGGTGCGGGTGGGCCCTTCGCCGCCGAAGTACGGGTCCGGCACCTCGACGCCGGGTGTTCCGAAGTACACGGCGACGGGCGTCGGCATGAAGGTGTGTTCCACGCCTCGTTCGGCCGCTATCGAGCGGATGACGTCGTCTGCAGGCGTGAGCATGGGATTCTGCGTGACGCCGAGCATCGAACGGGCGACCTCGAACCATGGCGCCAGCTCCGTGCGCCAGTCGGCGATGTCGGCCCACTGCGGGTCGTCGTAGAAGGCCTCGTGCGGTGTGTAGTGGGTGTTGGCGTACACCAGCGAACCGCCTCCAACGCCTGATCCCGACAGGATCATGATGTCGCGCAGCAACGAGATCCGCTGAATGCCCTTCATCCCGAGCTTCGGGAACCAGAGCGACTTCCACACCGCCCAGTTCGTGCGGGGGAAGTCCTCGGCCTGCCATCGCCGACCCGCCTCGAGCACGCACACCCGATAGCCCTTTTCAGTGAGGCGATGCGCAGTGACGCTGCCACCGAAGCCAGAGCCGATGACGATGACGTCGAAATCGTTGGCGTTCGCCACGTCTAGATGACGGCCGAGCCCCACACGGGGAGGAAGGCGCCGTTCACGACCTTGGACTCTCGGCTCGCGAGGAAGTTGATCACATCGGCGATCTCCGCGGG